>NZ_AMYT01000025.1 GCF_000313915.1 Catellicoccus marimammalium M35/04/3 | reverse complement strand
CCTTCGCTCACACAGAGCTCTTCCTGCTGGAGCCCTTGGCAGTGTGCAAGCCACCGTCCCCTAAGCCCTCCCCAAGGACGCCTGGGGCCTAGGTGCAAAGGCAAGGCAGGAGCGGAGCTGAGGTCAGGAAGGCGCCAGTGGCGTCTCCCAGCCGCGCGCAGCCTGCTCCTTCCTGGGAAGGAAGCCTAGCTGTGAGGCAAGTCTGGGCAAGGCTCGCCCAGGGCAGAGCAGCCTCGCGCCAGCAACTCTGCCAGATCGGGCCTCTGAGCAGAGCTGGAGCTCTGCCGTCCTGGAGGCGCACTCGGCTCCAGCCAAGTAGGGCTTGAGCCAAACGAGGCTGGGCTGCCTCTTCTTCCCTCGAGGAGGCTCGCCTCCCCGCCAGCCGTTCACTCGGCTTCCAGGTGGGGGCGCTCTGCGCCTCCTGCAGGTCTTGGCTCAGGGGCTGCTTGCCCTGAGCTGGGGCTGTGGGCGGGAGCCCAGGCACGCAGGGGCAGGCCCCAACCAGCTGCACACGTCTCTGCTGGGGAGGAGAGCGCTAGGGAAGCTACGTGTGTGAGGCAGCTGCTGGGCGCCCAGGGAGTCAGCCTCCGGGTGTGTGGGGCTGCAGACCCCAGCCAGGGACCCTGGGAGCCTGGTGCACTCCGTGCAGCGCTGAGTCTGGGCGGCCAAGCAACGGCTGGAGGAGCCCTGCACTAGCCCTTT
>NZ_AMYT01000024.1 GCF_000313915.1 Catellicoccus marimammalium M35/04/3 | reverse complement strand
CCCGCTGATGCCGGGGCCTAAGACCTTGTGTGAACTCAGGGCCGGAACCTGAGGATTCCTCTCCAGTGCTGACATGGATCTTGGGGTACTTCTGGAGTCTCCCCAGGGGAGTCAGTCCTCGTCTCGAATGCGGGCATGCACTTGCGCTTTCCTCCAGAGCGGTAGCAGCAGTGTCACGCAGTCCGCCCCGTGGATCAAAGCATCTATGGTTTTCCCTCGTGTCTTTCCCACGAGGCTTTCCCACGAGGCTTTCCCACAGGGCTGTCCCACGTGCACACGTGGTGGGAGTCGATCCTCGGCTTGAACGTCAAGGCAGTGCAGGGAAAACAGGTTCCTCTGGAATGGACTGACACATCTGGGGGACTCTTGGAATGGTGGCACGACCCTGGAGTTCCTCTCGCCTTTCCTGTGGAGAGCGCCTCCTCTTGAGATGCGACGGGAACGCCGGGAATTCTTTCCCTACGAAACAGGGAAAGGATCCCTCATCTCGAGCTCGGAGGCGGAAACGGGGCTCCCCTGGATGTGTTCGGGACCCTCGTGCTTCCTCTCGAGTGGAGACGGGTGTGTCGGGAACTTCTTGAGTTGCAGAAAGGGTGTGAAGGACCCTTTGGAAGTTCCAGGGGTTAGATGTGATTAGCCTCGAGAAGCCTCAGCGGAAATGGGCCTCATCTCGCCTGGAGGGCAAAACCTCCTGGATTTTCTCGAGTTGCGGCAGGTGCTCTCGACTTACGACGGGGCCCTCAGGGACCCGCTCTGGTGGCCTCAGGAAAGGCCAGTCCCCATGCGAGTTCCTCGGGGGCCTTTCGGAATTCCTCT
>NZ_AMYT01000023.1 GCF_000313915.1 Catellicoccus marimammalium M35/04/3 | reverse complement strand
TTAAAAGAAAAAATAAAAAAAGGAGGTTCAATGATGAATCGATTAGAAGGAAAAACAGCGATTGTTACAGCTGCTAGTCGTGGAATTGGGCTAGCAATTACAAAAGCTTATGTAGAAAATGGCGCAAAAGTTTATATGGCAATGCGTGATAGTCAAAAAAATAGAGATTTGATTGCAGAATTACAACAAGAAAATCCATTATATCAAGCAGTGTATTATAATGCGTTTGATTTTGAATCTTATCAACCGATGATTGAAGAAGTTATCGAAAAAGAAGGAAAAATTGATATTTTAGTGAACAACTTCGGTCACACGGATGTCCAAAAAGATAAAACCTTAACGACAGGAGATAGTGATGCGTTCTTCCATATTTTAAATGTGGATGTAGCGAGTGTTTATTATACTTCTAAATACACAGTAGAACAAATGCAAAAACAAGATCAAGGGGGAAGTATTGTTAATATTTCTTCTATTGGAGGGATTACTCCCGATATTGCTCGCTTAGCATATACAACATCAAAAGCAGCGATTAATTCTTTAACAAAAAGTATAGCGGTTCAATATGCTCGAAACCAAATTCGTTGTAATGCAATTCTACCAGGATTAGTGGGAACGGATTCTGCTTTACAAAATATGGATGAACGATTCTTATCTACATTTTTAAAACACGTACCATTGAATCGTATTGCGACTCCTGAAGATATTGCCCAAGCAGCAGTTTATTTAGGAAGCGATGAATCTAATTTTGTGACTGGAGAATTAATTTCTGTCGCTGGAGGATTTGGAAAACCAACTCCAATCTATGGAGATTATAATCAAAATCAGTAGTGACAAAAAGTTCACTACTGACAACAATTTCAATATTGTAAAGAAATGGATGAACAGTAAAATATAAAATGTAAACAATAAACAAGGAGGAAAAAAGATGAAAGCATTAAACTTTCCAACAGAAATGTATTTCGGAGAAGAAGCATACTTCGATTTACAACAATTACAAAATGAACGTGTAATGGTAATTACAAGTAATCGAGGATTAGAACGTGCTGAACGTTTACGTCTAACAATTGAAGAAGGAAATAACTTATTAGAATGCTTCAATGAAGTATTACCTGATCCATTAGAATCTACAATTAAACGTGGCGCACAAGCAATTCGTAACTTTGAACCTACAGTAATTATTGCTTTAGGTGGTGGTTCTGCTATGGACGCTGCAAAAGATATGAAAGTTCAAGCAGGATTTACAGGTACATTGATTGCCGTACCAACAACAAGTGGTACTGGTTCAGAAATCAATGATTTAGCGGTAGTTACCGAAGACGAAACAAGTGTGAAAATTCCTAAATTAGATGATGCTTTCCAACCAGAAAAAGCATATTTAATTCCAGAATTAGCTACAAGTATGCCAAAAGCAACTACAGCTAATACAGGAATGGATGCATTAAGTCACGCATTGGAAGCTTATGTTGCACAAGCAATGGATCCATTGTTCCGTGGTTACAATGATATTACAGATGGAATGGCAGAAAAAGCAATTCAATTATTATTTGAATATTTACCAAAAGCTTACCATAATCCAGAAGATGTAGATGCTCGTAGCCATGTTATGAATGCAGCTTCTTTAGGTGGTTTAGCCTTTATTAAAGCTGGATTGGGAGCTATCCACGGTATTTCTCACTCTGTAGGTGCTCGTTTACATTTAGCACACGGTTTAGTAAATACATTATTAATGAATGATGTCATTGCTTATAATGCAGGTTTAGGTTCTTATGAAGCAGAAGGGCAAGAAGTGATCGCTGCTCGTTATGCGAAATTAGCAGGAATGTTAGACCATAAAGAATATGAAGCTAAAGAAGGTACTTTACGTTTAATGGAATTAATTCAAGAATTAAAAGAAACTTTAGATATGCCTTCACACTTTACAGATACAAAAGTTACAGAAGACGAGTTTGTAAATAGCATTGACATGATGTCTACTTCAGCAATGGAAGACCCATGTATGTTAACAAATCCACGTGCTTTAACAAAAGATAGTGTTGTTTCTATCTTAAATAACTTAAAATAAA
>NZ_AMYT01000022.1 GCF_000313915.1 Catellicoccus marimammalium M35/04/3 | reverse complement strand
TTTAGAAATTTCGATAGTCGTTTTTTGATTAACTTTCGAACCTGTTACAGGAATAGAAATAGGCACATTTTCATAAGAAGTATTAACGACATTTTGATATGGAGTATTTGCACTTTCTGTATGTTCTAATGGTGCAAAGAAATTGTCGTCTTTAATTTTGAAAAAGTTTGCTTTAAAATTCACTTTTCCAGTAAAATCACCTGAAGATTGAACATAATAAGAAGTTCCAGGTATCAATGTTGTTGTTTTCTTTCCTTGTGTATCAAGAATAGAAAGATTTTGTGGTAAATCTTTGATTTGGACAGGCAATTGATAATTTTTATGTAACATAAATATTTGTGATTTATGAGAATTAGCATCAATCACCAATGGATTCTTTTCAGAAATCACTTCATTTTTATGATCCACTAACATCGCGTATTTCGCTTTCGCTGTATCTTCATTTAAAGGATACTTTTTAGCAAAATCCACCATTTCTTTAATATAATAATTCTGCACATGACCTCCACCCGGTTGTGCAATCGCCCAAACTGCTTGTTGCGTAGATTCCCACATATATTCATCTAAATTATGAGTATTTATAAAACTCCCTAAGTGATGTTCCATGTCTGATTTCGCAATTGGCGTTAATTTTTCTGCCATCAAATTATTTGGATACCCCAATAATAAAACAGTCATGATGGTATCTACTTTTTCTTCTGATTCTTTTTTATCAGCAGCTGTTTTCATACCATCGTAAAAATCAAATCGTTCATAACGAACTGATTTCTCTAGACCTGGTGGTTCCCATGTTGGATTATAGCAATATGCTGGAGCCTTATACCCATTTGGCCCCTTAACCTCTAGCCTTACTTGCGGCGAAAGATTTGTCACCTCATATCCAGGTTCTCCTCCGCTTTTTGTTTCTGCATTTGCTACCCCAACAAATGAAGAACAAAATGAACTTGCGACTAATGCAAGAGTCGCAAAAACATTTGCTTTCTTTTTAAACTGCATTTGATCACCCCTATATTTAATTTTCAATTTTCTCGATACCAACAAGTAATTTTAGACCTTTTTTGCTATAATGAATACGTTTTTTTGTTTTTTTTTATGTTCATCCATTCATTTTTTGCAAAAAAGTAGTAAAATCTCAAAAAATAAATTCATTATTGTTTACCAAAAAATAATTTCTTCGTATAGTTAGATTCTAAATAAACAACAAAAAAAGACTGAGAGTAAATCCTCTCAGTCTCTCTTGTTTATTCTATTCTTTAAATGCTAAGCGATAGAATGCTTCTGCATAAATATCCATTGCTTGACGCATTTCTTTTAGGTCTAAAGTTTCATTGGCTTGGTGTTCTGTATTGTCACTATATGGGAAGAATGGTCCAAAGGCAACACAGTTATTCATTGTTCTAGCAAAAGTAGCTCCACCAGAAACAAGAGGTTCTTCCATATCTCCTGTGTAGTCACGGTAAACTTCTAATAAGTTTTTCACCAAAGTACTATCTTGTGGTACATATAATGATGCTACATAGTCTACTTCTGAATATTCTAAGCCGTTTGCTTCTAATTTTTCACTTAAACGATGAACTAATTCATCTTTATCTACAGTTACTGGGATACGCAAATCGATTCCAACTTTTGAACCGTTAGCATCACATTGAATTGTAGCGATATTGAAAGTTAGTTTACCAGAAACTTCATCTTCCACATCTCCTACTAAAGTTACTCCATTCGCATCCGCTTTTACAGTTTTACCTAATAATTGAATCATAGGATCATCGTAAATTGTAGCTAATGCTTCTGCTAAACGAGTAATTGCATTGATTCCTTCTGGAGCATCTTTTGAGTGAACTGCTTTTCCATAAACTTCAATTGTAGAATCATCTACTTGTTTATAATCATAACCTAATTTTTCTAAAGCTTGAGCCACTTCTTTAGCTTTTGGTCCAATATATTGCGCTTTATTTGGTACTACGTTTAATGCACTACCACCAGTTACTGTGTAATCTGTTACTTTTGGTCCAACCATTTCAGCTTGTAATAAACCTTTTTCCGCATAAATTAATGGGAAATCAGCATCTGGGGCAAATCCCATATCTGCTTGTGGTTGTTCTGCATTGTAATGATCCATACAACGCCATAATGTTTCTTCATCTGTACCAAAGATGAAACGAATTTTTTTATTTGGTACTAATCCTGTACCTTCTGTTACTGCTTTCAAAGCATATAAAGCCATCATTGTAGGACCTTTATCGTCTTGAACTCCACGTCCTACTAAAGCTAAATTACCATCAATTAAAGTAGCTTTAAATGGATCTGTATTCCAATCTGCTAAATCACCAGCAGGAACAACATCTAAGTGACATAGTACAGCTAATGTTTCTGTACCCTCACCAATTTCTGCATATCCATAATAGCCTTTTGGATCTTTGTAGGTACTAAAACCATTTTTTTCAAAAATGTCTAATGTTGTATCTAAACATTTAGCAATTCCTGGTCCAAAAGGAGCTCCTTCTTCTGCATGTTCTTCATCACAATAAGATGGACATGCCACCATTAATTGTAAATCTTTAATTGCTTGTTCTTGTAAGTCATCTGTCATGAATGATCTCATGATAATCCCTCATTTCATTTTATCTATCACACCTTTATGATAAATTTTTTTGTTATGAATTGCAAGCGTTATCACTTTTTACTCTTTTCTTTCACTGGCAAGTATTGATCTAAAAATTGGAAAACCACTTTTTCATAACGTTTTGGATTGGATTGATAACTTTTCGCATGTCCTGCTCCTGGGAAAATCACTTTTTCTTTTGGACCTTTCGATGCTTCATATACTTCTTCTACCATTTCTGTTGGTACAAAATCATCTTTTGAACCATGAATGAAGAGCATCGGTAAATGATTTTTCTTCAATTGTTCTACAGCGCTACTCTCATAGAAATTATATCCTACTCGATGTTCTGTATACGCAGAGGCTAAAGGAATAATAGGGAAAGAAGGTAAGTGGAACATTTCTTTTAATTGATATTCCATTTCTTCTTTTGTACTGGAGTATCCGCAATCTTCGATGATACATTTTACTTGTTTTGGTAGTTTTTCACCACTAACCATCATCACTTCAGCACCACCCATACTGATTCCCCATAATCCAATATCTACTTTATCATCGTAATAAGCAATCATTTGCTTAATCCAATGTAAAAGATCAATTCGATCAGGCCAACCAAAACCAATATATTTTCCTTCACTCATTCCATGAGCTCTAGCATCCGGTAAGAATAAATCATATCCTTTACCATAAAAAAGTTTGGCGTATTGTTCTAATAATTTCCCATTCGAAGTATATCCATGGACTAAAATCATTAATTTACGGTTCCCCTGAACTTTTTGTTCATTATTGCGTAAATAAACTCCTTTTAACGTCAATCCATCTTCTGTTTTTTGAGTCATGTATTTGGGCTTAGTATTTAAAAAAGTCCATTTTTCATAAGGTTTTGCTGGTTCACTTGTTCCAGAAGCATCTCCACTACTCATAAAATCTTTTTCATCGCGCACAATTGCGTAATCAAAAAGATAACGAATTCCTCCATAGCCACC
The DNA here is from genome assembly GCF_000313915.1 of Catellicoccus marimammalium M35/04/3. Classification (NCBI taxonomy): domain Bacteria; kingdom Bacillati; phylum Bacillota; class Bacilli; order Lactobacillales; family Enterococcaceae; genus Catellicoccus; species Catellicoccus marimammalium. The sequence continues at coordinate 149,597 of NZ_AMYT01000022.1, read as the reverse complement.
AATGACAGTCAATCCCACAAGTACAGAAATGACCGCAATCCATTTATTCCTTTTTTTCATTATTCCTTCACATACTTTCCTTTTAATACTCTTCTTTTCTTTCTTTACGACGACGACGATTTTGTTGTTTCATCTCTTGACGACGACGACGACGACGATCTTCTTCAATCGTACGGTTAATTTTTTTCTTATAACCTGGTTTTACTTTTTTCTTTTTCTTTTTCACCATCCCAATCATAGATGGATCTAATTTTTGTTGGGTTTTTGTACGTTGTTCACGACGACGACGGTCAAAAGTATCAACCAATTCTCCATTTTTTAGAGCTTTTGGTACAAAGTTGACACCCATTTCTTCTAATTCTAAAATCGCTTGGTCATCTCCTGGACCATATAAAGTAATGGCAGTTCCTTCTAAACCATTACGTCCTGTACGACCCACACGGTGAATATAAAACTCTAAGTCTTTTGGTAGTTCATCATTGATAACTAAAGAAACTCCTTCAATATCAATTCCACGAGCAGCTAAATCGGTCGCAACGACATATTGATATTCTAAATTTTGAATTTGTTTCATCACACGTTTACGTTCACGCGGAGGCACATCTCCATGAATTTTTGCGACTTTCAATCCGCGTTCACGTAAAGCAGAAGTAATTTCATCTACACGTTCTTTTGTATTTGCAAATACTAATGCCAAATAAGGATTTCCCATGGTTAATAATTGATAAATAATACCAATACGATCTTGACCTTTGGTAGATAATAAGCAATTTTCAATTGTTGTAGCGATTTTTTCTTTTGGCTTAATTTCACCCATTACTGGATTTTCCATATATTTTTTCAAGAACGGTTTTAATTTTTCTGGAATGGTCGCAGAAAAGACTAGCATTTGTTCTAAATAAGGTAAGCGTCCTGCAATTTGATCGACTTCTCCTAAAAATCCAAGGTCTAAAGTCATATCTGCTTCATCGACTACAAAAGCAAAAGCAGTGTGAACTTTCAATGCTTGTTCTTTAATTAAATCTAAAATACGTCCTGGAGTTCCAATCACAATTTGTGGTTGTCCCTGTTGTAATTTTTCGATTTGACGTTTTTTATCGGTTCCTCCAATATAACAAGCAATTTTAATGCTTTCTCCAGAGAAAGAAGCAATCCATTGTGCTTCTTTATAAATTTGTTGTGCTAATTCACGACTTGGTGCAGTGATAATAACCTGAACTTCTTCTTTTGTTTCATCTAGACGTTGGAATAGTGGAATCAAGAAAGTATGAGTTTTTCCTGTTCCGGTTTGTGATTGTCCAACGACACTTTTTCCTTTACGAATCATTGGAATAAAATATTGTTGCACCTCAGTCGGTTCTTTAAATCCTTTTTCTTCCAATGCTTTTTGAATATAGGGCTTTAATTGATATTCCTTAAAATTCAAACTTAGTCCTCCTCATAAATACGCTCTAAGCGTTGTCCTAAAATTGATGTTAATTCATAGTTAATCGTTCCAATATAATCTGCAGCTTGAGTAAAGGTGTTTTCTTCTTCTCCATCTTTACCAATTAATGTTACTTTTGTTCCTACAGGATAGTATTTTGGTAAACGAATCATAATTTGATCCATAGTAACACGACCAACGATTTCTGCACGTTGTCCATCGACAAGCACAGAAAATCCACTATAACGGCGCAACCAACCATCCGCATAACCAATCGGTAAAGTAGCAATATATTCTTCTTCTTGTGAAGTATAGGTTGCTCCATAACTTACACTGCGGCCTTTCGGTTGTTTTTTAACATATACGATTTCACTTTCAATACGCATCGCCGGTTGTAACTCATAAGGTAAAGGTAAAACACTACCTGATGGATTCATACCATAAATTCCTACTCCAAAGCGAACAACATTAGAATGCCAAGCTTCGTGCCATAAAGCAGTAGCGGTATTACAAGTATGAATATATTTATAATCTTCACCTAAAATCGCTAATGCCTTTTGGAAACGATCTTGTTGAGTGACAAAATAACTTTCATCTAATTCATCAGCAGTGGCAAAATGAGTGAAAATCCCTTCCACTTCAATGTTTGTCCATTCTGACATGCGTGCTTTTGCCTCAGCCATTTCTTCTTCATAAACAAAACCAATACGTCCCATTCCACTATCAACCGCTAAATGAACCGTTAAGCTTTCATTGACTTCTTTCAATGCTAAATCTGCTCGTTCTAACCAATCCACACTTGGAGCTGCTAAAGAAAGATGATATTTGGCAGCAAGTACAACGGTACTCATAGGTTCAGTAACTCCCAATACTAAAATCGGTTCTGTAAATCCTGCCTCACGTAGAGCAATTCCTTCATCTACATAGGCAACGCAATATCCTGTTGCTCCCGCTTCTTTTGCTACTTTGGCAACTTCTAAGGCTCCATGTCCATAAGCATCTGCTTTTACCACTGCCCATAACTGTGCATCTTTAGGTAAACGTTTCATTTCTTCTTCAATATTATGACGAATTGCTCCTTTTGAAACAATCGCTTTTGTTGGTCGATGATTTGCTACTACGGCCATCTTTTTCCACTCCTTCTCCTGATAGGATTACTTCTTTCTATTATACCTATTTTCAAAAGAAAAAAAAAGAAGCAGAGTACAAGACTCTACTTCTCTTTCTTTTATTTATTGTGTTTGCCAAAACGATCTCTCATTTTGTCAAAGAAGCTTTCTTCGTTTTTCACTGGACCATCTGTGGCTTCTGCAAACATTCGCATTGCTTCTTTTTGTTTTTCATTCATTGATTTTGGTGTTACCACATTTGCGATTACATATTGGTCCCCACGACCTGTACCATGTAAACGAGCTGCACCTTTTCCACGTAAACGGAACATTTTACCAGATTGAGTTCCTGCTGGAATTTTCAATTTCACCTTTCCGTCTACGGTTGGTACTTCTACCTCATCTCCTAAAGAGACTTGAGCAAAGTTCAATGGTAATTCATAGTAAATATCTGCTCCATCACGACGGAATTCTTTACTTGCTTGAACATGGAAAACAACGTATAAATCACCGTATGGTCCACCATTTTCTCCTGCTTGTCCTTGACCAGCGACACGCATTTGTGTTCCATCTTCCACACCCGCAGGAACGGTAATTTTAATCGTATGCGTATTTTCTACGACTCCTTCGCCATGACAAGTACTACATTTTTCTTTAATAATCTTACCTGTACCATGACATTCGTCACATACTTCTTGAGTCATCATACGACCTAATGGAGTTTGACGTTGAACGTTGATTGTACCTGAACCATGACATTTTGGACAAGTTTCAGGTTCTGTTCCTGCTTTTGCTCCTGAACCATGACAAGTTTCACATACTTCAGAACGACGATAGCTAATGCTCTTTTCTGTTCCATGAATTGCTTCATCAAAGGTCAAGTCTAACGTATAGCTTAAATCTGCACCTTGACGAGGCGTATTTGGATTGGTGCTACCAAAGCCACCGCCTCCTCCACCAAAGAAGGAAGAGAAGATATCTTCAAAGCCACCAAAGCCACCGCCATCGAATCCATCAAAGCCGCCACCAAAGCCGCCAAATCCACCGTTAAAGTTTGGATCAGTAGAAGCATGTCCGTATTGGTCATACGCTGCACGTTTTTGCGGATCGCTTAATACTTCATACGCCTCTGATACTTCTTTAAATTTATCTGCAGCATCGGGTTCTTTATTAATATCTGGGTGATATTTTTTTGATAACTTACGATATGCCTTTTTAATTTCTGCATCAGAAGCATCCTTTTGTACTCCTAATACTTCATAATAATCTCGTTTTGTTGCCATATTGTCTCCCATCCCTCTTAAAAAGAGAGCCAATAGCATCGCTACTGGCTCTACTTCCTATGAATTTCTCTTATTATTTATCTACTTCTTCAAAGTCAGCATCTACCACGTCGTCATCGCCATCTTTTGCAGCTTCTGGATTTGCTTGAGCTTGTTGTTGCGCAGCTTGTTCATATAATTTAACAGATAAGTCACGAACGATTGCTTCTAACGCATCTTTTTTCGCTTTCATTTGTTCTAAATCATTTGCTTCAACTGCAGCTTTTAATTCGTCACGAGCAGCTTCTGCTTTTTTCACTTCATCTTCTGAAACTTTATCTTTTAATTCTTCTAATGTTTTATCTACGCTGAAGATTAATGCATCTACTTCGTTACGTAAATCTGCTTCTTCTTTACGTTGTTTATCTGCATCTGCATTTGCTTCTGCATCTTTTACCATGCGTTCGATTTCTTCATCAGATAATCCTGTAGAAGAAGTAATCGTAATTTTTTGTTCTTTACCAGTTCCTAAATCTTTCGCACTTACGTTTACAATACCGTTTTTATCGATATCAAAAGTTACTTCGATTTGAGGTACTCCACGAGGTGCAGCAGGGATATCTGTTAATTGGAAGCGACCTAATGTTTTGTTGTCGGCAGCCATTGGACGTTCCCCTTGTAATACGTGGATGTCTACTGCTGGTTGGTTATCGGCAGCAGTTGAGAACACTTGAGATTTACTTGTTGGGATTGTTGTGTTACGATCGATTAATTTTGTCATCACTCCACCCATTGTTTCGATACCTAATGATAATGGAGTAACGTCTAATAAGACAACATCTTTAACATCTCCAGTGATAACCCCACCTTGGATAGCAGCACCCATTGCTACTACTTCATCTGGGTTTACAGATTTGTTAGGTTCTTTACCTGTTTCTTTACGTACAGCTTCTACTACGGCTGGGATACGTGTTGAACCACCAACTAAGATCACTTCGTCGATGTCTGCGTTTGATAAACCAGCATCAGATAAAGCACGACGAACAGGTTCTTTTGTACGTTCTACTAAATCATGAGTTAATTCATCGAATTTTGCACGTGTTAATGTCATTTCTAAGTGTAATGGTCCTGCTTCACCAGCTGTAATGAATGGTAAGCTGATTTGTGCACTTGTTACACCTGATAAATCTTTTTTCGCTTTTTCAGCGGCATCTTTCAAACGTTGTAATGCCATTTTATCTTGAGATAAGTCGATACCATTTTCTTTTTTGAATTCAGCTACTGCCCAATCAATAATTTTGTTATCGAAGTCATCTCCACCTAAATGGTTGTCCCCAGCAGTTGATAATACGTCGAACACGCCATCTCCTAATTCAAGGATAGATACGTCGAAAGTACCACCACCAAGGTCAAATACTAATACTTTTTCATCTTTATCTGTTTTATCTAAACCATAAGCTAATGCAGCAGCTGTAGGTTCGTTTACGATACGTTCTACTTCTAAACCAGCAATTTTACCAGCATCTTTTGTTGCTTGACGTTGAGCATCATCGAAGTAAGCTGGAACTGTAATTACGGCTTTATCTACTTTTTCTCCTAAGTAATCTTCAGCATAACCTTTTAAGTATTGTAAAATCATTGCTGAGATTTCTTGTGGTGTATATTGTTTACCATCTACTTCTACTTTGTAGTCTGTACCCATATGACGTTTAATAGAAGAGATTGTATTTGGGTTTGTTACTGCTTGACGTTTAGCAACTTCCCCTACTTGAATTTCTCCATCTTTGAAAGCAACGACAGAAGGAGTTGTACGGTTACCTTCTGGGTTTGGAATAATTTTAGCTTCGCCACCTTCTAATACAGCGACAGCTGAGTTTGTTGTACCTAAGTCAATTCCGATAATTTTGTTACTCATAATGAAGTCTCCTTTTCATTTCTTTGTCTTTATTATAGTCTCTTTTTTTGAATAATGATATTAATAAGGCTACTGTGCTACAACAACCATTGCTGGACGTAACACACGATCATGTAATTTATAACCTTTTTGCAGTTCTTGTACAATTGTGTTTGGTTCGACATTGTTTTCTTTTGCATCCACGGTTTGTACCGCTTGGTGAACCGTTGGATCAAAGGCTTGATTTAACGCTACAATTTCTTCAATTCCTTGCGCTTTCAAGGCTGTTTTTAAGTTGTCTAAAACCATTTGTACACCTTTTTTCAAAGCTTCTCCATGTTCATTATCAACATCAATTGCTAATGCGCGTTCTAAATTATCAATCGCTGGAAGTAATTCTTTTGCTAAATCCTGTGCACGATATTTAGCAGCAGTTTCACGGTCTTTTTGATTACGATTGCGCATGTTTACAATTTCTGCTTGTAAGCGTAAGTTTTGGTCAGAAAGTTCATCAATCTTTTGTTTTAATTCAACGATTTCGCTTTCTTCTTCGGCCGCTTCAATCTCTACTTCTTTTTCTACAGCTTCTACGATTTCTTCTTGTTCTGTTGTGTTTTTGTTTTCTTCGTTCACAAAATTACTTCCTTTCTATGTTAATGGGTTATGAACTAACAAGTGATAATTTGCAACCTGTTGTTCAAATTCCTCTTTAAAACAACGCAATAATGATAAGATACGTGGATAAGGCAATCCAGCAGGTCCTAATACTGCTAGTACTCCACTGCCATAAGGCGCCACTTGATATCGCATTTTAATTAGGGCCATATCTTCTAGTAATGGAGTTTTTAATTCACTTCCTAGGTAGATATGAATACAATCATCCGTTGGACATTGTAATAAACTTTCACTCGCTTCAGAATGAACCCATTCATGCACTTTTTTGAATCTTGGTAACTCATTTTGATAAGCATCTAAAAGATTCATCTCGCCTCCAATATAACATTGTCCTTTGAATACTTCTTCAAAGATGGTATTCAATAAAGAAAGAACAAAATTGGATTGAGTAAACACTCGTTGTAGTGTAATAGGCAATTCTGTTTTCAATCGTTGTTGAATGGTCATAATGCTTTCGCCTACGAATTCATCTTGAACAAAATGCTCAATTTCTTGTAACCATTCAGGAGTGAAATCTCTTTCTACAGGATACAATCGTTTCTCTACATTTCCGCGATTGTTTACCATTACCGCCATTACCTGTTGTTCATTAAGAAATACTAGTTGAAACGCAGTCAAAATACAACTTTCTTGATTCAATTCTGAAATAAAAGTTGTGCAACCGGTCAACTCCGCTAATTGCATTGCACTTTGTCCCAAAAAGTTTTGTAACAAAGGTTCATTCGTTTGCAATTGTTCTCGAATTGCTCTTCGCTCTTCTTCTGAAAGAGGTAATGGTTGTAACAGATGATCAATATAATAACGATATCCTTTTAAGGAAGGAATACGTCCAGAAGATACATGGGTTTTTTCAATAAACCCTTTTGCTTCTAGTAATGCTAAGTCATTGCGAATCGTCGCTGAACTAGCATCAATTCCTTCTGTTTTTAAAGTGGAAGAACCAACGGGTTGATGATTATTGATGAACAGATGCACCAATAATTTCAAAACATCTAACTGGCGTGGTTTCAACACCATGATCACCTCTTTATGAACATTAGCATTCTCTTTAGTAGAGTGCTAACCTTTTACAATTATTAATATAATCACTTTTTTATTCTTTGTCAACAAAAAAACCACTTTTTTTAGCACTCTTTTTTATCGATTGCTAAAAAAGTGGTTTTCCCCTTATTTATCTAGTAAAAATTCTACAAATACATCGTTGCCAAAGAGACGCCCTTGTGGGGTTAAAGAAAGAAAATCATCTTGTTCTTGCAATAATCCCTTCGCTAATAAATCAGAAATTACTGGGCCATAGACTTCTTCAATGGGTTGATGAAAGCGAGCCGCAAATTCTTTTTTAGAAACTCCTTTTGTCTTTCGCAACCCTAAAAAGATTTGTTCTTCCATTGCAGCAGAGCGAGAAATGACTTCTTTTTCTACAATCGGTAATTCTCCTTTTTGACAAGCTGCTAAGTAATGTTGGATTGGAGCATGATTGCGATAGCGTTCATTTCCTAAATAACCACTACCTCCTGCACCAAAGCCATAATAATGTTTGTTATCCCAATACATTAAATTATGTTGGCTTTCATATCCTTCTTTTCCATAATTACTTAATTCATAACGATGCCAACCTCGTGCCTCAAGATATTCTTGTGCCCACTCTTCCATGGCAACCTCTTCTTCTTGAGTAGGTAATAATAATTTCCCTCGGCGTGCTAAATTCGCAAAGACGGTTTGATTCTCTAAAATCAAAGCATATAAAGAAAAGTGAGGTAATCCTAGCTCTACCGCTTCTTTTAAAGTAGCTTGGAAATCTTCGATTGTTTGTTTTGGCAATGCATAAATTAAATCCAAAGAGACATTTGTAATCGTAGAATACTTCTCAATCGCATGTAACGTATCATGAACATCTTGTCGATTATGCTTGCGACCAATTTTTTTAAGTAGAGTTTCATTGAAGGTTTGCACTCCCATAGAAAGACGATTTACACCATATTCCTCCAATAAATGTAGTTTGGCTTCATTTAAATCTCCAGGATTGACTTCAAAAGTAAATTCTCCCCCAGAAAAAGGTAACATTTCACGCACTGAAGCAAGTAATTGCTCTAATTCTTGCTCATTTAAAGAAGAAGGAGTTCCTCCTCCAATATATAAGGTCTCACAAGGTTCTTTCACTTGATATTGTTCCATTTCCCAACGCAAAGTTGTTAAATATTCTTCAATCGGTTGATCTTCTTTCAATACTTTAGGAAAATCACAATAAAAACAAATTTGATCACAAAAAGGAATGTGAATATAAGCTGAAGTCATATACTCCTCCTATTTTCTTTGCGCAAAATATTGACGCGTATTTTTTTCATCTTCTTGTAATTGATGAATTAATTCATGAACAGAATCAAATTGTTCTTCTGCTCGTAAATAATGTAACCAAGAAATCGCTAACGTTTCGCCATAAATCTCTTCATTAAAGTCTAAAATATGCACTTCAATACTACGAGCATGAGCACCAAACGTCACATTATGACCAATGCTTGCCATCCCTTGATATGTTTTTCCTTCCCAAGCTACTTCTACAATATAAATCCCATCCATCGGTAAAAGTTGATCGACAGGCATATTTAAATTCGCAGTAGGAAACCCGAGCGTACGCCCTCTCGCATCTCCTCGAACGACATATCCTTTCATAGTATAAGCGTGACCTAAACAAGCTTGTACTTCTTCCATTTTTCCTTGACGCAAGGCATTGCGAATTCTAGTCGAACTCACTTTTTTTCCACCTTGTTCAAAGCAAGGAACAATCGTTACTGGACAAATCGCATCTAACGCCATTTTTAAATCTAACGCTGAAGCTGCTTTTTGCGCTCCATAATGATAATCAAAGCCTACTACTACTGCTCGAGCTTGTAGACCTAAAATATATTTTTTAACAAAGTCTTCTGCTGATAAGTTCGCAAAACGACTCGTAAATTCTACACAATAAAGTAAATCGACACCCCATTCCGCAAAAACCTCTTCTTTTTCTGTTTGCGGTAATAAATATTGGAAAGGCGCTTGTTTTTTAAAAATCATCGATGGATGACGAGAAAAAGTAAGAATCGCTAAAGGAATTCCTTTTTCTTTAGCCAATTTTCTCCCTTGTTCTAATAAAGCTTGATGCCCTAGATGTACTCCATCAAAAAAACCAAGTAATAACACACAAGGTGGGAAATTTTGTGGTTGATAAGGCTCATGCAAATTTATTTTTTTCATTTTATTTTCCACCAATCTGAATCATAATATCGCAAAACCAAGTTGGTTTGCCTCCTCGATCATGATACAACGCCACGAGCTCATCTTGGTAGTAAAATGCAATTTCATGCCATTCTTTTTCAGAAGGTAATTTTTCTACCTTCCCTCCATTTTTAACCACATGATATTCAGATTGAGATAAATCACGACGAGGTTGGTCTTTCATCACTTCAGAAATTGAAAATAGGCAATGAGATAACTGATTTTTTTCCACTGCTGCTTCCACTTCTGATAATTTCACTGCATCTTTAGCTTGGAATCCACCACTGGCTAAACGCACCAATTGAGACATATGTGCAGGAAATCCTAATTTTTCTCCAAGATCCACAGATAACGTACGAATATAGGTCCCTTTGGAACAAGTCACAACAAAACGCCAACGTTGTGTTTTTGTTTTTTCATCATAGTCAGGAGCACTTGCACGTTTGAATTCATAAATTGTCACTTCACGCTGTGGACGTTCTACTTCTTCATGATTTCTAGCATATTCATACAGACGTTTTCCCTTTACTTTTACTGCTGAATACATCGGTGGGATTTGAATCATTGTTCCTACAAAAGAAGCCATTGCCGCATCAATTTCTTCTGTGGATAAAGGGGTAGTCACTTCTTTTTTAGCAATCACTTCACCATCTGCATCTTCTGTTTCTGTCGCAATTCCTAATGTAATTTCTCCCATATATGTTTTTGGTAATTCATGCAATTTTTCGACTAATTTTGTTGCTCGACCGACACAAATCGGTAATACTCCTTCGACACTTGGATCTAAAGTGCCTCCATGTCCTACTTTTTTGGTTTGTAAAATTTTACGCATTTTAAATACGCAGTCATGACTTGTCATGCCTTTTTCTTTCCATAAAGGAATGATTCCATCCATTGTTCTTCTCCTTTAAAAAAAGCTCACACAGACTTCTCTGTATGAGCTTGGTTAATTTAGCGCTGTTCTTGTTCTCTCATTTTACGAATTAAATCATCAATATGATTTCCATAGCGAACAGATTCATCTTCTTTAAACGTCAATTCTGGCGTTTTGTAAATACGCAAACGACGTCCTAATTCTTTACGAATTAAACCGGTAGCTTTTTGTAATCCCTGTTCTGCTTTTTGATGATCACTCGCTTTATCGCTTAACAAGCTATAGTAAATAGTAGCTTGTTGCAAATCTCCAGTGACAGCGACATCTGTAATGGTAATGTTCTGTACACGTGGATCACGAACACGACGTTGTAAAATATCATTCACTTCTCGTTGAATTTCTTGTGCTACACGATAACTACGATAGTTTGCCATCTTTTTTTCTCCTATACACGTTTAATTTCTTCCATGATGTATCCTTCAATTACGTCATCTACTTTAATGTCATTGAAGTTTTCAATCATTGCTCCACATTCAAAGCCTTGTTTAACTTCTTTCACATCATCTTTGAAACGTTTCAAGCTTGCTAATTGTCCTTCGTAAATTACAATACCATCACGAATAACACGAACGCCTGAATCACGACGAATGAAGCCATCTAAAACGTAGCATCCAGCAATTGTACCCACTTTAGATACTTTGAAGGTTTCACGAACAACCATTTGTCCTGTAATCACTTCTTTGAATTCTGGATCTAACATTCCTTTCATCGCTGTTTCAATTTCATCAATTACATTGTAAATGATGCGGTGTAGACGAATTTCTACATCTTCTGCTTCCGCTTGTTGTTTTGCTTGTGGTGTAGGGCGTACGTTAAATCCGATGATAATCGCATTACTTGCAGATGCTAACGTTACGTCACTTTCATTAATTGCACCTACAGCAGAGTGAACGATGTTAACACGAACGCCTTCAACATCAATTTTATTCAAGCTCGCTGCTAATGCTTCGACAGAACCTTGTACGTCTGCTTTGATAATTACATTTACTTCTTTCATTTGACCTTGTTTTAAAGTATCAAATAAGTTATCTAATGTAACTTTTGCAGTTTGTTGACGTTGTTGTGCTAAAGCACGTTTTGCACGTTCTTCCCCAGCAGCACGAGCAGATTTTTCATCTTCAAAGATAACGAAACGATCTCCTGCAGAAGGGACATCATTTAATCCAGTAATTTCTACTGGTGTAGATGGAGTCGCAACTTTTACACGACGACCAATATCATTTGTCATAACACGAACACGACCAAAAGTATTTCCCACTACGATTGGATCTCCTACGTGCATTGTTCCTTCTTGAACTAATAAAGTCGCAACTGGACCTTTTCCTTTATCTAAGCGAGCTTCAATAACAGTACCAATCGCACGACGATCAGCATCTGCTTTATAATCTTCTACTTCTGCAACTAATAAGATCATTTCTAATAATTCATCAATATTGATGTTGTTTTTCGCAGAAATTTCTACAAAGATTGTATCTCCGCCCCATTCTTCTGGGATTAAACCATATTCCATTAATTCTTGTTTTACATGGTCTGGATTTGCTTCTGGTTTATCAATTTTGTTTACCGCAACAATAATTGGCACTCCTGCAGCTTTGGCGTGGTTAATCGCTTCGATAGTTTGTGGCATTACTCCATCGTCTGCTGCAACAATTAAGATTGTAATATCCGTTACTTGAGCTCCACGGGCACGCATTTCTGTGAAGGCAGCGTGTCCTGGTGTATCTAAGAAAGTAATTTTCTTACCATCAATTTCTACTTGGTACGCACCGATATGTTGAGTAATTCCTCCAGCTTCGCCTGTTGCCACTTTAGAATTACGTAATGTATCTAGTAATGTTGTTTTCCCGTGGTCAACGTGTCCCATAATTGTAACTACTGGTGGGCGAGTTGTTAAGTTTTCCTCTTTGCGATCTTCATCATCAAAGAAACGATCTAAATCAGCGATATCTACTTGTACTTTTTCTTCTGCTTTAATACCGTATTCATCTGCTAAAATTTCAATAGTTTCTTTATCTAAGCTTTGGTTTTGTGTCGCCATAACACCCATCATAAATAATTTTTTGATGATTTCTGCTGGGTCACGATGGATTTTTTTCGCAATTTCTGCAATAGTCATACCATCAGTATAAACCAATACTTCTGGTAATTCTTTTTGTTTACGTACTGGAGCTGCTTTTGGTTCTTGTTTGGCTACAGCTCCTTTTTTGTGGTTACGTTTACCCTTTTGGTTTTTATTATTTTTAAATGCATCGCGTTTAGCATTATTTTTATGATTATTTTGATTATTGTTATTATTGTTTTTGTTCATTTTACCACCCTTGTCTTTTTTCTTCTTATCTTGGTGGGAAGGTCGATCTTGATTCTTTTTCTTCACCTGTTTATCTTTGCCTTCAGCATGGCTTTTTTCTGCTTTTGGTTGTGAGGCTGGTTTTTCTGCTTTTGGTTTTTCGTAGGCAGCACGAATTTTTTGTTCAGCTGCAGCATCTAAACTAGCCATGTGATTATGAATATCCAAGCCTAATTCTTTTGCTTTCGCAACTACTTCTTTACTTGGCTGATTTAACTCTTTGGCTAATTCATAAACCCGTTTTTTTGTCATATAAACTCCTCCTCTTATTCAATTTCTGCTAAATACTCTTTAATTTTTTTAGCAAATCCTTTGTCACGAATACCAATCACACTTCGTTTTTGACCAATTGCTTGGCTTAATTCCAAGGAAGTATAAGGCATAAACAAAGGAATTTGATAATATTTTGCTTTATCACAAAATTGCTTTTTCGTGTTTTCACTAGCATCACTTGCTACAAAAACTAAAGCAATTCTTTTTTTACGAATCGCTTCTAGGGTTAAACTTTCTCCAGTAACTAGCTGAGCTGCGCGTTGCGCAATTCCTAGAAGATTTAATAATTTTTGTTTAGGATCCATGATCAAATAACTCTTTACGAATAATGATATGTTCAATATAATCAATCAATTCTTGATAAAATGCTTCAGGCACTTTCGTATTCAAAGCTTTATCTAAGGCATGTTTTTTCTTTGCTTCTTTAGCAATGTCCACATCAAGACAAACATAAGCACCACGACCGGCTGCTTTACCAGAAGCATCAATCATTAATTCGCCTTCCTTATTTTTTACCACACGAACAAGTTGTTTTTTAGGATACAACTCATTGCTGACAACACATTTACGCATTGGGATTTTTTTATTTTTCATCTTATTCCTCTTCTAAAGATGTGATTTCCATGTTTTGTAATAAATCATCAATACTTGTTGCTGTTTCGCCTAATTCTTCGATGGCTTCTTTTTCTTCTTTCGCTGCTTCTTGAGCGGCAAAGAAGTCATCTTTCATTGCTTCCCATTCATCTTCTGATTTGATATCAATCTTTTGACCTGTTAAACGAGCAGCTAAACGAGCATTTTGTCCTCCTTTACCAATCGCTAATGATAATTGGTCAGTTGGAACGATGACGATACATTTATGATTAATTTCATCTTCTACTACTTCTAATACTTTGGCTGGATTTAATGCGTTGCAAATGTAAGTTGCTTTATCATCGCTATATTCGATGATATCCATATTTTCTCCGTGTAATTCATTCACTACCGTTTGAACACGTTGTCCACGAGGTCCAACCATTGTTCCTACTGGGTCAATGTTTTCATTTTTTGAACGAACCGCAATCTTAGAACGATCTCCAGCTTCACGAGCAATACTCATGATTTCTACAGAGCCATCAAAGATTTCTGGTACTTCATTTTCAAATAAACGTTTTACTAAGTTTGGATGACTGCGGCTAACAAAAACTTGTGGTCCACGAGTTGTACTTTCTACATTAGAAACGTATACTTTAATTTTTTCATGAGGTTTGTACACTTCATTTGGCATTTGTTCTTTTTGTGATAATACCGCTTCAATTTTACCAAGGTTTACATAAACGTAACGACTATCTTGACGTTCTACTGTTCCTTGTAAAATTTCTTTTTCATATTCACTAAATTCGTTATAAATGATTTCACGTTCTGCTTCACGTACACGTTGTAAAATCACTTGTTTTGCAGTTTGGGCTGCGATACGTCCAAAGTTATCTGGAGTGATTTCTACTGGGAATTCATCTCCTACTTCATAATGCATAAATTTACGACGTTCTGTCGCATTTTTAGCATATTCAAAAATATCAGATTGATGAATTTCTAATTGAGAGTCAAAGACTGTTTCATCATCTGGAATAATTTCTTTCATTGCATAAATGTGGCATTCTCCTTTTTTAGGATCAAAAACCACTTTTACATTTTGGGCTTGACCAAAATGACGGCGATATGCTGAGATTAATGCAGCTTCAATGGCATCAATCAAAACTTCTTTTGAAATACCTTTTTCTTCCTCAAGTACATCTAATGCTTGGATTAATTGTTTACTCATGTTTGATTCCTTCCTAAAATTGAATCGCCAAACGTGCTTTTGCGATCATTTGACGTGGGATTGTAATTTCTTTTTCTCTTGTTTTAATACGAATTTTTAATGTAATACTTTCTTCATCCATTGCTTCTAAAAAGCCTTGATATTGCTTTTCACCTTCTAATTTTTGATAAAGAGAAACATGGATATATTCATGATTGGCTAATGCATTTTCCCAATCTTGCTCTTTTTTCAAAGGTCGTTCTGCTCCTGGTGAAGAAACTTCTAAAAAGTACGCTTGAGGGATTGGATCCGTAATATCTAATTGTTCACTCAAACGCTCACTTACAAAGACACATTCGTCAATGTCAATTCCTCCTGGTTTATCAATATACACACGTAAAAACCAGTCATTTCCTTCTTTTACAAATTCAGTATCTACTAATTCGAAATTTTTCTCTTCTAAAATTGGTAGCACTAATTCGTTTACAGCTTCGACAACATTGTTCACGGGTCGCCCTCCTTTGGTTAACAAAAAGAGTGCGCGAAAAAATCGCCCACTCCTCTCTGTATTCTGTACACCTAGTATACGCCATGTTTTTTCTTTTGTAAACTTTCTATGACTAAAAATCAAATAAAGAGCATTGATTTTCATCTTGTAAATCATCTAAGATGTGTGTTTGCGTCATATATTCCACCACAGTTTTACTAATTCCTGTTCGGTTCATTAAATCTTCTTTTGAGATAAACGGACTCTTTTCTCGTTCACTCATAATTTTTTCTGCTACAGTATCCCCTAAACTTGGAATCACATTGAACGGACAAATTAATGTATCCCCATCAATGACAAAGTTTTGTGCTTCTGAACGATATAAATCAACGTTGGCAAAGTGATAGCCACGTTGTAACATCTCATTGGCAATCTCCATAGCGGGTAATAATTCTTTTTCAATGGCTGTAATTTCTTGTGGTCCTTTTTTACGAATTTCTTTAATTTTTTCCACAACTACGGACTTATCTCGTAAAAATAGTTCCAAATCAAAACGTTTCGCACGAATAGAGAAATATGCACAGTAATATAAAATTGGGAAATGTACTTTAAAGTACGCTACTCGTAACGCCATTAAGACATACGCTGCCGCATGGGCTTTTGGGAACATATACTTAATTTTCAAGCAAGAATCAATATACCATTCTGGCACATCCGCTTCTCGCATTTTGTCTTGATCTTCTGGAGTAATTCCTTTCCCTTTACGTACACTTTCCATAATTTTAAAGGATAATCCATCTTCTAATCCATGGTGAATTAAGTACACCATAATATCATCACGACATCCAATACATTCAGATAATACAGCGGTTCCTGATTGAATTAAACTTTCTGCATTATTATTCCAAACGTCCGTTCCGTGAGACAAACCAGAAATTTGTAGTAATTCCGCAAAAGTAGTTGGTTTGGTTTGTTTTAACATGTTACGAACAAAATGCGTTCCAAACTCTGGCACTCCATAGGTACCAATCTCAGATAAAATTTGTTCTGGAGTTACTCCAAGTGCTTCTGTACTCGAGAATAAAGAAAGTACTGCTGGATCATCACTTGGAATGGTCATTGGATTAATTCCTGATAAATCTTGTAACATCCGAATCATTGTTGGATCATCGTGTCCTAGAATATCTAGTTTTAAAACGTTATCATGAATCGCATGGAAATCAAAGTGAGTCGTTCGCCATTCTGCTGTCGCATCGTTGGCAGGATATTGGATGGGTGTAAAATCATACACATCCATATTTTCTGGAATAACAATAATTCCCCCCGGGTGTTGTCCTGTTGTACGTTTCACTCCAGTAACCCCTTCTGCTAAACGTAAAATTTCTGCTCTTGGCACATGCATTTCTTGTTCTTCACAATAAGAAATTGCATTGGCAATTCCTGTCTTTTCTTGGGTCGCACCAATGGTTCCGGCACGATATACATGGTCTTCCCCGAAAAGTACTTTTGTATAGTTATGGGCATGAGGTTGATATTCTCCAGAAAAGTTCAAGTCAATATCTGGAACTTTATCCCCATTAAATCCAAGGAAGGTTTCAAAAGGAATATCTTGACCGTCATGTTTCATCAATGTTCCACACTCTGGACAATCCTTGTCTGGCATATCATAACCCGAACCAAATTCCCCATGATTATAAAACTCACTATGTTTACATTTTGGACATACATAGTGCGGACAAAGTGGATTTACTTCGGTAATCCCTGTCATCGTTGCGACAAAACTGGAACCTACCGATCCCCTAGAACCTACTAAGTAGCCATCTTGTAAACTCTTATGAACTAATTTTTGCGCAATTAAATAAATTACTGAGAACCCGTTCGTAATAATACTGTTTAATTCTTTTTCCAAACGGGCTTCTACAATTTCAGGTAATGGGTCCCCATAAATTTCATGTGCTTTATCATAACTCAATTTACGGATATCATCATCGGCTCCTGGCATGGATGGAGTATATAATTTATCACGCACAGGAACAATCTCATCACAGCGTTTGGCAATCGCTTGAGTATTATTGACTACAATTTCTCGTGCTTTTTCTTCGCCTAAAAAAGCAAATTCTTCTAGCATTTCTTCTGTGGTTCTAAAGTATACTTCTGCTTCTGCTTGTTGTTTAGCTTCACGCAAGCCTTTTCCACGAATACTAGAAGCAATCACTTTACGGAAAATTTGTTCATAAGGCTCAATATAATGAACATCTCCAGTAGCTACCACTGGAATGCCTAATTCCTCTCCCATTTGTACTAATTTTGTGACCACATCTTGAATTTCTTCTATGGAATTTACTTCCCCTGAAACTAATAATGGTCGATAGGCAAGTAAAGGCATGACTTCAATATAGTCATAAAATTTCGCTTTCTCTTTTGTTTTTTCATATCCATATTTCAAAAGAGATTTGAATAGTTCTCCAGAGCCACAACTACTTCCGACTAAAATTCCTTCTCGTAATTCTTCAATCACTTTGCGTGGAGTTCTTGGTTGGTCTTCAAATAAATAATCCACATGTGCTTTAGAAATCATTTTGAAGAGATTTTTTAATCCTGCTTGGGTTTGCACCAATAAAGTGACATGATTTGGGAAAGGTTTATCATGGCCACTTTCTTTTGGAATATGTGCATTAAATTCATCATGTTTTGTAATTTGTAATTTTTCTTCTGACTCACGCACATAAATCCAAGCTAAATGTCCGGTCGCTTCTGCATCGTAAATCGCACGGTGAGCATTTTCTAATAAGATATCATTTTTCTTACATAATGTTCCTAAATTAAAACGCTTATATTCTGGGTGCAATAAACGAGCAAGTTCTAACGTATCAATGATGGGGTTTTGTACTTCTTCCCAATCATAACGACGACGAGCATTATTTAAATAGCTAATATCAAAGGTTGCGTTGTGCGCTACTAAAATACAATCGCCACAAAATTCATGGAAGGCTTCTAACACTTCTTTTTCTGATTTTGAGCCTTTTACCATCGCGTCTGTAATTCCTGTTAACGCTGTTGTTGTTTCTGATAAAGGATGTCCTGGGTCGATAAATTCATCAAATTGATCCACAATATTTCCTTTATACATTTTCACACCCGCAAGCTCGATAATCTTCCCATAAGCAGGAGAAAGGCTGGTTGTTTCCACGTCAAAAACAACATATTCTGCTTCTCGCAATGGCACAGGAGCTTCATTATAAGCAATGGGTACAGTTTCTTCTACCATGTAAGCCTCTGTTCCATACAATACTTTAATATTGTGTTTTTTTCCTGCTGCATAAGCTTCTGGATATCCTTGAGCAACTGCATGGTCGGTAATCGCAACAGCTTCGTGACCAAAACGAGCGGCTGTAGAAATAATCTTACTAACACTAGCGACACCATCTAGCATACTCATATGAGTGTGAGCATGTAATTCCACCCGTTTTTCATAAGGCTCGGTTACTTTTTCTTCGCGTACCGTATGAGGAATTTCACGAATACTACGCCATTGCATCGTTAAATCATCGTTTTCAAAGCGATCGGCACGAACAGGACCAAAAGCTTGAATCCACATTCCTTTTTCTAAACGTTCAACTTGTTTTTCTTCTTCTTTCGTTAAGAATTTTTTCAACATTAAAGAAGATTGATAATCGGTAATATATAGTTTTAATAAAGATCCACGTTCTCGTTTATCTAGTTCAATACGGAAAATCGCACCTTGAACGACTAAATCTCCCTCTTCTGTAATCTCTTTTAGAGGAATTGGATGTGTCCATTTTTTCTCGTTCCATTTATAGCCGATTTGCACTGGACCTTTTGCCACTTCCACTTTTTCCTCTTCTTTTTGTTGTAATACTTCTGAAAGTTGCTTACGAATTTGCTCTTCTTCGGCTTTAATTTTTTGCGTAGTTGCTAAATATTCTTCTTCCGTATGATCTTCGGTCCATAATTGGAAATGGAAGGTTAATTTTGGAAAGCCATAACGAGAAAATTGTTCTTGTAGCCAATGAGTATAATGTTCTTCAAGATAATTTTTCGCTTGGGCATTTGCAAATTGTAACGTAATATGTGTTCCTTCCGTTTTTGCTTGCACTTGTTGCATATAATGGCGCATCATTGGAGACTGTTGAATTAATTCTTGTCCCACTTTCTGCCAATATTGACCTAAAAAAGCATCGATGTCTTCTATTTTTTCTGGTTTAATATGTAGTTCAATCTTTTCTACAAAAGGAAAAGATTGACACATTCGTTGATACAAATCTTCATATTGCATCACACTCAGTAACGTTTCACAATGTAAATAAAATCGCCAACAAGAACTTTTTTCAGAAACTTGTAAAGGTTCTAAATAGCCAGTACTTAAAGGGTATGGTTGTTCTTCTTTTGGCTTCATCTTCATTTGCGCTAGTAGCAAATCATAAAAATCAACGTTTGACAAATAAATACCCTCCTTATTGATTATGATTGCATTTTATCACAGAGTCCTTCCTCTGACTATGTCCCTTGATTCTTTCTTCTTTAATCTTAATCAAATTCTCTCTTCTTCTTTTTAGTATAAGTTTAAATATTATTATCATTATTTAAAGGTATGATATAATACCCACAAAGGAGGTGACGATATGAAAGGAAGGGACCTTCGTGAAAAAGAAAAGAAAAAAGAGGCACTTACTCTTCTTTCTCAATTTAAAGCAAGTCTCTTTTCGCCGTATGAACAACATTTATTATTTCCTATCATTCAATCTTTTATGCAAAACATCACATTAGAACAAAGAGAAATACCCTTTCTTGTCAGTGAATTTGATTATCAGCTTTCCGATTTAATCCGAAACTATGCCATCGAATTGACACCAAGACAAGAACGTCTCATGCAAAAATTACGTCAACTTTCTTTCATTAAATATAGATATTAATACAAAAAGCAGCGAAGAACCCTCCGCTGCTCTTTTTATGCTTCAATACTGCTTTGCGCTTGCATTTTCGCATAAATTCCTTTTTCTTTTAATAATTCATCATGTGTACCTTGTTCTACAATTCTTCCTTGATCTAAAACTAAAATTTGATCCGCTTTTTCAATGGTAGAAAGACGATGGGCAATCATAATCGTTGTATGATTTTTCAAAACTTCATCCATTACACGTTGAATTTTTTGTTCCATTTGTGTATCAATGGAGCTTGTTGCCTCATCCATGATCATGATTGGTGCCTCTTGTAAAATCGCTCGTAAAATTGTCAAGGCTTGACGTTCTCCAACGGATAAGCCATTTTCTTGTGGTTGAATTTGCGTTTGATATCCTTTTGGAAAATGTTGAATCATTTCGTCAATATGATATTTTTTTGCAATTTCAATAATTTCTGCTTCTGTTTTCTTTGGTGCTGCAATTTGTAGATTTTCTAGTACGGTTCCTGCAAAAAGCCATGGTTTTTGGGTCACAAAACTAAAGTGATGACGCCATTCCTCTAAGCTCCATTCAGATTCTTCTTTACCATTTAAGAAAATCTTTCCTGTCGTTGGTTCATAAAAACGCATCAATAATTGAATGAAGGTAGATTTTCCTGCTCCTGTTGCACCGACTAAAGCAAACGTAGCCCCATGCGGAATTGTAACAGATAAATCTTTTAAGACCATTTCTTGATCATAGCCAAAAGAAACGTCTTCTAATTTCACTTCTCCTTCATCCATACTTTTTTCTGTAAAGTATTGAATTTCTGGTTCTTCTTCTTTTTGCTCTAAAAGATAAGAAATACGTTCCCAACCAGCTAATCCAGATTGAATCATATTTGCCATTTGTGACAATTGTGTTAGTGGTTGATTGACTTGCCAAATATATTGGATAAACGCTTGTAATTGACCAATCGCCAATTGACCATTTAAGCAAAGCATACTTCCAGCAAAAGCAATACAACTATAGAAAATATAAACCAATAGATTTAATAGTGGAGCAAGCAATTTTGAACAAAAAGTAGAACGGAATAATGCTTTTTCTAATTTTTGATTTAAGCGTTGGAAAATTCCATGTCGTTTTTCTCCTAATTGATAAGAAGTAATGACATCGCGTCCTTTTAATTGTTCTTCTACAAAACTGTTGAATTCTCCTAAGGTTGCTTGTTGTACTTTAAAGTAGCGTTGGGAGTAAGAAATAATAATTTTTGTCACCACCACTACCGCAATAATAAAGATAAATACGGTCCATGCTAAACTTTTTTGAATGTAGAACATCATCCCAATCGCAAACACAACTTTTAAAATACTAGAAAGTAAATCAGAGAGTGTTTGTTGTAAAGAAGTAGTTAATAAATCTACATCATTGGTCAAGCGACTTAATAGGTCCCCTTTACTTTCTTTATCAAAGAAAGATTGAGGAAGACGATCTAATTTTTCTACTAAAGAAAAACGTAAATTGGCCATCGTCTTTTGCACTGCTTTTGTTAACCACTGAGTGGCTAAAAATTGGAATCCACTGCTACCCAAAGTGCAAAGAAGAAAAATTCCTAATAGAGAAAAAATCACCGAATAATGAATGGCTTCTTTATGCATCACACTATTGGTTAAACTAGTGGTAATTTGTCCGACAAAATAAGGACTTAAGCCATTAAACACTACCGCTCCTAAAGAAAATAGAATACTGGCAATGATTTTATTTCGTTCTGGCTTTAAATAAGGAAAGAAATTTTTAATGGACTTCCATGTTTTCATCAATGATTTCCTCCTCTTTATTGGAAATAAAACTACGATATAACGCAGAATGTTGAGCTAATTCTTGTGGGGTTCCTACTTCTTTCATCTTTCCATCGACAAATAAGATTACTTGATCAGCTTGCTCAATGGTTGAGCGACGATGAGAAGCTAACACACAAATGGCTTCTGATAATTCTTCTTGTAATGCTTTTTGTAATTGGTGTTCTGTGGTTGCATCTAAGGCAGAAAAACTATCATCAAAAAGATAAAGATCTCCTTTTCTTAAAAGAGCACGAGCAATCGCTAGACGTTGACGTTGTCCTCCAGAGAAGTTGCTTCCTCCTTCTTCAACACGTCCTTCTAACCCTTTTTCTTGAATGAATTGATCTGCTTGTGCAATAGATAAAGCATGCCACATTTCTTCTTCAGTCGCATTTTCATTTCCATCTTGTAAATTTTCTTTGACTGTTCCTGAGAAAAGATAACTTTCTTGTGGCACATAGACAACTTTTTTACGCAAAGAAGATAAGGCGTACTCTTCTAGCGATTGTCCATTCCATAAGTAATTTCCTGTCGTAAATGGATAAAGCAAAGCTAATTCTTTTAATAATGTTGATTTTCCACTTCCTACTCGACCCATTAAGGCCAATTTTTGTCCTTTTTCTACAGTAAAGGAAACATTTTGAAGCACTGGAACTTCTGGTTGGTCTGGAAAAGCAAAGCCAACGTCTTGCACTTCGATTTTTGTCACCTTTTCTTGGAATTCTTTTCCTTGATTTTCTTCTTCTGGTAAATGAAGTACTTCTTGGATTCGGTCCATCGAAGTTTTTGCTCGTGGATACATCATAAACATCGAACAGAATAGAATCATAGAAAATAGAGCATGGAAAATATACTCAATAATGACCATCAAAACCCCAATTTCAATCGCACCTGTTCCAATCAAATGACTTCCTAAAAGTAAAATCACGCCTAATAAAATATTGAAGAGTAAATTAAATGCTGGATAAGCAATCGCCATAACAATTCCTAAGGTTGTTGCTTTTTGTTGATACGCTGTATTTTCATTTTGGAAGCGTTCTGTAAAAATCGTTTGTGCATTTAAAGAACGAATCACTTGAAGTCCATCTAATTTTTCTTGGATTTTACTATTCATCTGATCTAAATAGCGTTGCATTTTTAAAGACAATGGACCAGAATATTTTCCTAATAAAACAATCCCTATAATTAAAAATGGTAAGGCACAAAGAACGGCTAAGGAAAGTTGAGGACTAAATTGATAAATTAAAATCATGCTGAGTAAAAACATAAGAGGTGCAGTAATTCCTGCATTTAAAAGTAAGCGTAAGAAGTTGAAGATTTGAACCGGATCATTACTCAATCGAGTGATTAAACTTGCACTTCCTACTTTTTGTGTTTCCAGTAAAGATAATCGTGTCACTTTACGATATAAATCTCCTCGAATTTTAGTAACGATGGTGGTTGAAATTTTTGCCACGACCCACTCGAGTAAAATACTTAAAGAAATTCCTACTACCATACACAAAATCATGCCGATAAAACATTGCATAATTACCGTTTTATGATGGGGTAAAATTCCGTTATCTACCATATAAGATAGAAATTTTGGTAATCCCAATTCGGTCAAAATAAATCCAGAAATACCTATTAAATTTAAGATGAGTAATCCCGGGTATTTTTTCAAATATGAAAATAACCATTTCATTTTCTTTCCCTCCTTGCTGTATCATTGTACAGAGTTAAAATTTTTATATCAAGAGATTAAATCCACAAAGAAAACTCTGAATTTAATTTACTTTCATGAATTCATTCCTAACTTTCTGAAAATTTGTGGTATACTATTGTAGACAAATTAGAAAGTAAGGAGATTTAATAATGATTTATAAAGTATACTATCAAGAAGATAAAATTCGTAATCCAAAACGCGAACAAACAAAATCACTATACATTGAAGCAGATAGTAAGGTAGATGCCTTAACTGCAATCGAAGACCATACTCCATATAATGTAGAATACATTCAATTATTGGAAGGAAATTCATTAGCATACGAACAAGAACATGCGGATTTCCAACTTGTGGAGTTCTAAGATGAAACCAGTCATTAAAAATAATGAGGCTGGCGTCTTTGGGATTGGTGGTTTAGGCGAAATTGGGAAAAATATGTATGGCGTTCAATTCCAAGATGAAATTATCGTCGTCGATGCAGGAATCAAGTTTCCTGAAGATGACCTTTTAGGAATTGATTATGTAATCCCAGACTATTCCTACTTAATCCAAAATGCGAATAAAGTAAAAGCATTGATTATTACCCACGGACATGAAGATCATATTGGTGGGATTCCTTTTTTATTAAAACAAATCAATATTCCGATTTACGCAACTCCATTAGCATTAGCTCTAATTTCTAATAAATTAGAAGAACATGGATTATTGCGCGATGCAGAATTACATGAAATTAATGAAGATACCGTCATTAAATTTAGAAAAACAACGATTAGTTTCTTCCGTACGACTCACAGTATTCCTGAATCTTTAGGAGTTGTAGTAAAAACTCCTCCTGGAAACATTGTTTTAACAGGAGATTTCAAATTTGACTTTACTCCTGTTCAAGAACCAGCTAACTTACATCGTATGGCACAATTAGGAGAAGAAGGCGTTCTTTGTCTTTTATCAGACAGCACCAATGCAGAAGTACCTCACTTCACTAATTCAGAGGCATTAATCGGAAAATCAATCCGTCAAATTTTTGAAAAAATTGAAGGACGAATTATTTTTGCGACCTTTGCTTCTAACATTTCTCGTTTACAACAAACTGTAGAAGCAGCCGTTCATATGGGACGTAAAATTGCGGTATTTGGTCGTAGTATGGAAAATGCGATCGTAAATGGACAAAAATTAGGTTACATCAACGTACCAGAAGATACTTTTATTGATGCAAAAGAAGTCAATCAATATCCAGCGAATGAGATTTTGATTTTATGTACTGGTTCTCAAGGAGAACCAATGGCTGCTTTAAGTCGTATTGCCAACGGTACACACCGTCAAATCAACATTCAGCCAGGAGATACGGTTGTCTTTTCAAGCTCTCCTATTCCTGGAAACACAGCAGCAGTCAATCATTTAATCAATATGTTAATTGAAGCAGGAGCTCATGTTATCCACGGTAAAATCAATAATATCCATACTTCTGGACATGGTGGACAACAAGAACAAAAATTAATGTTACGTTTAATTAAGCCAAAATTCTTCGTTCCCGTACACGGAGAATTCCGTATGTTACAAATCCATGCTCGTACCGCTCAATCGGTCGGTGTACCAAAAGAAAATTGTTTCATTATGGAAAATGGAGACATTTTAGCTTTAACTAAAGACTCTGCTCGTATCGCTGGACACTTCCAAGCGAATGATGTTTATGTTGATGGAAATGGTATTGGAGATATTGGAAATATCGTCTTACGTGACCGCCACATCTTATCCGAAGAAGGATTAGTTTTAGCAGTAGCGACAATTAATTTTGAAACCAAAGAAATTATTGCAGGACCGGATATTTTATCTCGTGGTTTTATTTACATGCGTGAATCTGGTAAATTAATTCATGATGCACAACGCATTCTATTCACCGCTTTACGTAAAGAAATGAAAAAACCACACTTTACAGAAAGTTCCTTAAATAAAGCAATGGTTGATGCTTTACAACCGTTCTTAATTGAACAGACAGAACGTCATCCAATGATTTTACCTATTGTGATGCGCGTATCAGAATAAGTCATTTTAATTCCTTCTCTCTCCTCTTTTTGTTATAATATAGTCAAAGAAAAAATGAGGTGAGAGTAATGGATCATAAATTAATGGAAGACAACAAAAAAGTAGACGCTGCTTTAGCAAAAGAAAAAATTCATGAAGCAGAAGCTCGCGAAAACTTAGAAAAAGAACGTGCAGAAAAAGAAGGCAAATGTGGTTGCCACTGTCACTGCAAAAACAAAGATAAATAAGAAAAAAGAAGCCTTTTGAGGCTTCTTTTTTTATTCCATTTCTCCTTCTTTGCGAAGACTTAAAACATCGGTCGAAGAAACAATAAAATGATCAAGTAATTCAATCCCTAATAGTTCTCCGCAAGTTTGAATCTTTTTTGTAATATATAAATCACTTTCACTGGGTGTAAGCATTCCACTTGGATGATTATGAGCAATCATAATTTTTTTGGCCTGATGTTGGATGGCATAATAAAAAATTTCTCTTGGTTGAGCAATTGACTCATCAAATCCTCCTACAAAAATATGACGCTGCGCAATAATTTGGTTTTTAATATTGAAGCATAGTAAAAATAAATGTTCTTGTTTACTATATCCAAGCTCACTAATCAATAGCTCTCGTAATTGATCTGGATGGGTAATACTTTCTTTAGATTGACTCTTTTCTTTTCTTAAACGCAATCCAATCTCTAAGGCGCACTGTAGACGAGCAATTTCTTTTTCTGTGAGTCCATTTAATTGAAGCCAATCTTCTTTTGTCCAACGATAAATTTGACTCCAAGAAATTGGAATTGGTAACATTGAACGAAGAATTTTTTCATCGGATAATAAATAAAGCAATTCAAAATCGCTTAAACTTTTTACTCCAAACTGCTGTAATTTTTCTCTTACATTCATTTTGATCCCTCCCTATCTTATCTATACGAGGAAAAAGAAAAAATATTTCTCTTTCCTTCCTATTTTTTAGCCCCAAAGTGCTATAATGAAAGTAGTTTGATAGAGAAGGTGACGTTATGAAAAAAATCCATCATTTAACCGTAAAAGATGGTTCTTGTTTATATTATGAAACCATGGGCAAGGGACAACCTCTCATTTTATTACATGGGAATGGAGGCTCGAGCCATTTTTTTGCTTCCCAAGTGAAAACGCTTAAAAAGTATTATCATTTAATTGTCGTTGATTGTCGGGGACGAGGTCATTCTTCAGATTGCTCTCATCATATTACGTATGATTTAATGGTTGAAGACTTAGAAGCGATTATTCGCCATGAAAATTTGGGGAAAGTAAATCTATTAGGTTTTTCTGATGGTGCGAATTTAGCATTGTGTTATGCTCAAAAATATCCACACCGCATCCATAGTTTAATTTTAAATGCGGCGAACCGTCGTTTTTCTGATTTAACAAAAGAAGCACAAGAACGTTTCCGTACTTTTAGCTTTGTTACTAAAAAACTAGGTCAGTTTATTCCAGAAATGCGTCGTCGTCATCATTATTTCCAATTAGCATTTGCGGAAATTCCATTACAAGAAAAAGTATTACAAAATCTTAATGTTCCAGTATTGATTATGGTTGGAGAAAATGACATTGTGGATATCGAATTTTCTCGCAAACTTTGTTCTTTATTTCCCAATGCTCTATTACTAGTGGAACCTTTGGTAGGACATATGTTTGCTCGCCAAAAACCCACTCAGTATACAAACTATATTATTAACTTTTTAGAAAATAAGGCATTTCAACATCGGAACGTGAAATAGGTACAACTTTGTACAAAAAATACAATTTTTAAAAATTTTCTTAGGAAAAAACGTCAAAAAGTAACTTTTTTCACTATTTCTTTTCTAATCATATAGACAACATTTTTTAATTATGTTTTAATGAAATTGGTGATAGGTTACTGAATTGTTACTAACACTATATTAATTTTTCCTTTATACACATACTTGGTCTACCTCTTTAACTCAGAGGTAAAAAAACCCGTTTCCTTTCGAAACGGGTTTTCTTTTTCTTAATCGACAATTACTTCATGAATTAAAATTGGATCTTCAATTCTGCTACCAATGGTAATGCATTCTTTGACTTCATCCACTAATTCTGAAACCTCTTGGTCATGCGCATATAACGTTAATAGTGGTTCTCCTTTTGTCACTGGGTCTCCCACTTTTTTATGAAGATAAATGCCAACACTTGGATCAATTTCTTCTTCTTTTGTTGCACGTCCTGCTCCTAATTTCATCGCAATTTGTCCTAAATGGTCTGCGATTTCTTTTGTGACATATCCACTATCCCAAGCAGGAACATCAATAGTGTAAGGAGCTTGTGGTAAGCGACTCATATCTTCAACAACAGAATCATCTCCTCCTTGAAGACGAATCCATTCTTTGAATTTCTCAATGGCTTTTCCATTATGTAAAGACGCTTCTAAAATTTCTCTTGCTTCTTCTAATGAATCTGCTTTTTGTGCTAATACGAGCATTTGAGATCCCAAGGTTAAAACTAAATCAGTTAAGTCTTTTGGGCCTTTTCCTTGTAACGTTAAAATTGCTTCTTCTACTTCTAACGCATTTCCGATAGCTTTTCCTAAAGGCTGACTCATATCTGAAATAATGGCCATTGTTTTACGACCTACCGCATTTCCGATATTTACCATGGCATGTGCTAATGCTTCTGCATCTTCTTTTGTCTTCATAAAGGCACCGGCTCCTGTTTTTACATCTAAAACAATCGCATCTGCCCCTGCCGCAATTTTTTTACTCATAATACTGCTAGCAATTAAAGGAATCGATTCTACCGTTCCTGTAACATCGCGCAACGCATATAATTTTTTATCTGCTGGCGTTAAATCTCCACTTTGACCCATAACCGCAATATTATGTGTATTCACTTGGTCGATGAATTGTTCTTCTGTTAATTCAATATGGAAACCAGGAATCGATTCTAACTTATCTAACGTTCCTCCCGTATGACCTAGACCACGTCCACTCATTTTTGCGACCTTGGCCCCTGCAGATGCCACTAAAGGAGCTAAGATTAATGTAGTAGTATCTCCTACTCCACCTGTAGAGTGTTTATCTACTTTAATTCCTTCAATCGCTGATAAATCAATGACATCTCCAGAATGAACCATAGCCATTGTTAAATCCCCTTGTTCGCGGGTGTTCATTCCTTTCATATAAATCGCCATTGTTAATGCACTCATTTGATAATCAGGAATTTCTCCTTTGGTATATCCTTCAATAATATACTGGATTTCCTCTGTAGATAATGCTTTTCCATCACGTTTTTTAATGATTAAATCTACCATGCGCATAGAAAGGTCCTCTTTTCTTGTTTATTACTTTTATCTATCTATCTTTTGTTTTTATTCTTCACCAATAATTTTAACGCTTGCACTAGCTCCTAAACGAGTTGCGCCTGCTTCAATTAACGCTACCGCATCTTCATAACTATGAATTCCACCAGAAGCTTTTACACCAATTTCTGGGCCTACGGTTTCACGCATTAAACGAATATCTTCTACTTTTGCTCCAGCTGTTGAAAAACCAGTAGAAGTTTTAACAAAGTCTGCCCCTGCTTCAACCGCTAATTCACAAGCTTTTACTTTTTCTTCATCGGTTAATAATGCAGTTTCAATAATGACTTTTACTAAAGCTGGTTTACTTGCTTTAACAACTTCTTCAATATCGTTTTTCACGATTCCGTATTCTTTTGATTTTAACGCTCCGATATTGATAACCATATCCACTTCATCTGCTCCGTTAGCTACGGCATCACGAGCTTCAAACGCTTTCGTTGCAGTTGTATTTGCTCCTAATGGGAAGCCAATTACAGTACAAACTTCAACGGGAGAATCTTTTAATTCTTCTGCTGCTAAATGAACCCAAAATGGATTGATACAAACAGAGGCAAATTCATATTTTTTTGCTTCCGCAATTAATTGCTCTACTTGTTCTTTTGTTGCATCGGCTTTCAAAATAGTGTGATCAATATACTGATTTAGTTTCATAATATCCCTCTTTTCACTGTTGTTACCCTCATTGTACCATACTCTTTTCAAAAAAAGGCACGTTACTACGCTTTCTTTGGCTTTATGTTATAATAAAACAAAAACGGGAGGAAAATACATGCATCAAGATTATAAAGCAGTCGCTTTTTTTGATTTAGATGGTACGTTATTAAACGACCAATCTACTTTAGATCAAGAAGTGATTGAAACGATTCAAGAATTAAAAGAAAATCAAGTTCTACCTATTATTTGTACTGGACGTACAAACTGCGAAATTACAGAAATCCAAAAAGAAGCAAAAATCGATAGTGCGATTACTTTAAATGGACAACGCATTGAAATTGAAGGAGAAGTGATTTATCAACATCATTTTCCAAAAGAAGAAGTACAACGTTTTGTTGCTTTTGCCAAAGAGCATCAAGATGAGGTAGGATTTTATACCGCTGATGAAATTTATCTTTCTGGTGTCAATCAAGCCGTAGAAGATTGTTTTGAAATTTTACATTCACCAATGCCAGAAGTGAATGCCAACTTCCCAGAAGAAAAAGAAATTTCTATGATGTTAATCTTCCGTGATGAAGATCCTGTGGATGATGAGTATCGAAATACTTTCCCAGAATTTGAATTTTATCGTAATGGATTAAAAGCGATGGATATTGTTGCTCGTGGACAATCTAAAGGAACTGCCATTCAAATCGTCAAAAAAGCATTAGACTT
Organism: Catellicoccus marimammalium M35/04/3; assembly: GCF_000313915.1. Classification (NCBI taxonomy): domain Bacteria; kingdom Bacillati; phylum Bacillota; class Bacilli; order Lactobacillales; family Enterococcaceae; genus Catellicoccus; species Catellicoccus marimammalium. Next base: position 118,961 of record NZ_AMYT01000022.1, on the reverse strand, counting down.
ACGCGATATTCCAACTTTTGGTTTTGGTGATGGAACGAATGACTTTTCAATGTTTGCCCAAGTAGATTATCCTGTTGCGATGGGAAATGCTGTAGAAGCATTAAAAGAACAAGCAATTTACATTACAAAGAAAAATACAGAAGGTGGCATTCGTCACGCACTAAAACATTTTCATTTAATTTAAGAGTAGGTTTCCTACTCTTTTTTGTTGAGAAAGGATACCGATGGAAAAAGAATATTCAATTACTGAAATTAGTCAAAAAACACATCTCCCTACTTCTACCCTTCGTTATTATGAACAAGAAGGACTTCTTCCCCCCATTAAAAGAAATCAATATCAACGTCGTCAATACACTACGACAGATTTAGAGCGCATTCGTCTCATTCAATGTTTTAAACAACTAGGAATGTCTACGAAAAAAATCAAAGCGTATATTCAAGAACACGAAGGAAAATTATGCGATGTGGAAGGGATTTTACAAGAACATTTACAATTTTTATACCAACAAAAAGAAGAAATGGAACGACACATTCACTTTATTGAAAAAGAATTAGAAAAAAGAAAGTAATCCTCTTTACTTCAAGTGTACTTGAAGTACTATACTTGAAAAAAAGGAGGAATCATCGATGAACGAAACGATTCAATTACTACAAAACCGTCGCTCAACGCGTGTATTTAATGAACAACCTATCGAAAAAGAAGTGTTAGATGAAATTTTAAAAGCAGCACAACAAGCTCCTAATTCTATTAATGCCCAACAAACCTCATTGATTGTGATTCAAGATAAAGAAACTTTACAAAAAATTGAAGAAGTTTGTGGAGGATTTGCTAAAGTCGCTCATGCGCAAGCTTTTATTGTTATCGCAATGGATTTCCATAAAACAGAAGTTGCGATTCAAGCACAAGGAGAAGAACAAGAAATTCATAATCATTTAGAAGGATTATTGGTAGGTGCTGTGGATGCAGGAATTATGTCAGAAGCAATTTCTGTTGCGGCAGAAAGCTTTGGTATTGGAAGTACAATTATTGGTGCCATCCGCAATCAACCACAATTTATGATTGATCTATGTCAATTACCTATGCACACTTATCCTTTAATTGGAGTTATGTTAGGATATCCAGAAGGAGAATTAGGCAATCCAAAAATTCGTTTACCAAAAGAAACATTTATTCATCAAGAAACTTACCAAAGTGAAGGAATGCTAGAAGCAATCCAAACTTATGATGCTCAGCTAGATGAATATAATGAAGCTCGTAACTTATCTCATCTACCAAATTATTCACAACAAGTTACCGCTTTATATTCACAAAAAAATAAACGTCAAAACGCAGTACGTTCGACGTTAGAAGGACAAGGATTCTCTTTCCACTAATATATGCCTTGAATTTTCTCAAACGACAAAAAAGTCAAAGAAAGTTCAAGGCTTTTTTATTTTTGATTTTCTTCTTCTTCTTTTGGCTCTTTTGTCACAAATTTAGAATATAGATAATAGAAGAGTTCTCCAAATAAAATAAGTAAAATATTGAAAATATATGCATGGGTACCTATATAGTCAATCCAATGAATATTTGTAAATAAATTAGATGGAAGAATAATCGCATTAAAAATGAACAATAATTTCAAAACAAAGGCTTGGGCGCGAAGATGCTTTCCTTTGTTAATAAATTGAATTCCCATTAGTTCAATTTCATCATCATCGAGATCTTTTAATTTTTCAACCTTTTTCTTTACATTCAATTTCTCTTTTAGCATTTTATACTCTCGCTTTCTTTTTCATTCATCTATCATTATACGCTGTTTTTTTTTTATCTTTTTTCTACTCTCGGTCTTTATCTTTTTACAACTTTCAAAATAAAGAAGTACAATAAAATAAAAAGCTTAGAAGCAAACTTAAAGGATGGATTGTATGGACAAAAAAATTTTTGAATTGAGTGGGAAATACGGGTTTTATTTACCAATTATACTGATTCTTATCTTAGGCGTGGTGAATCTTTTTCTTCATCACCCACTTGTTACATTTATTAGAAACGGACTAGGATGGGTTTTACTTTGGAATGTAGGATCTTATTGTATTTTTTGGGTCATTGAAAAATTCAAGCAAAAAAAGGACTGAGTACAGTCCTTTTTCTTTTACATCATTCCTCCTTGATCAATTCGTATGAAATACGCTCCTATGTTTTTAAATTTTTCCATCAACTCTTCAATGGGCTCTGGAAAATGATAATATTCATCATGGACATAATCAAAATGACGACTAGAAAAATCTACTAATTCTCCCCAAATTTGATAGGCAACATATTCAGGATTTTTCCCTTTTTCTAAATTTCGTATCCCTTTAATAAAAATCTTTTCCACTTCTAGATCCAATGGTTGAACCTTTTGATGTACTCTTTTTATTTCTGAAATGATTATTTGTTTATCTTCTTCTCTCTTCTTTCTTTTTTTCTTGAAGAAATCCATCTTTTATCTCCTTTCATTTTCTTTCTTACTTTTTTTCTTTTCCTTTATAATAAAGATAAAGTAAAAGGTAAAAGAGGGGTAAAAATGTTTATTTTAGGGATGATTATTACTGCGATTATTATCATCGCTGTAGTGGTTTATGAATTTTTTAGTCAATCGATTGTTGATGTGGGACTTGATTTTTGTATCGCTGTGTTTTCTTTTTTCAAAAATTGGTTCAAATATGACCTACCTGCTGCGAAAAAAGCATTTCATCAACAGTTTTCTAAACAATTAGATCTTTCTTTTCCTTTACGAATGAAAAAAAGAAATAAGAAAAAATAAATGGATTTTGATATGCGTCAAAAACATTTATCATTCTTATTTTAGGCGTAGACTTAGAGATATTGTCTATTTTTACATCATTCCTCCACGTTCAATTCGTATAAAATACGCTCCTATTTCTGCAAACTTCTCCATCAACTCTTCAATAAGCTCTGGAAAATGATAATATTCATCATGAACATAATCAAAATGACGACTAGAAAAATCTACTAATTCTCCCCAAATTTGATAGACAACATATTCAGGATTTTTTCCTTTTTCTAAATTTCGTATCCCTTTAATAAAAATCTTTTCTACTTCTGGATCCAATGGTTGAACCTTTTGATGTACTCTTTTTATTTCTGAAATGATTATTTGTTTATCTTCTTTTCTCTTCTTTCTCTTTTTCTTGAAGAAATCCATCTTTTATCTCCTTTCATTTTCTTTCTTACTTTTTTTCTTTTCCTTTATAATAAAGATAAAGTAAAAGGTAAAAGAGGGGTAAAAATGTTTATTTTAGGGATGATTATTACTGCGATTATTATCATCGCTGTAGTGGTTTATGAATTTTTTAGTCAATCGATTGTTGATGTGGGACTTGATTTTTGTATCGCTGTGTTTTCTTTTTTCAAAAATTGGTTCAAATATGACCTACCTGCTGCGAAAAAAGCATTTCATCAACAGTTTTCTAAACAATTAGATCTTTCTTTTCCTTTACGAATGAAAAAAAGAAATAAGAAAAAATAAATGGATTTTGATATGCGTCAAAAACATTTATCATTCTTATTTTAGGCGTAGACTTAGAGATATTGTCTATTTTTACATCATTCCTCCACGTTCAATTCGTATAAAATACGCTCCTATTTCTGCAAACTTCTCCATCAACTCTTCAATAGGCTCTGGAAAATGATAATATTCATTATTTGTGTCATCATAACGAGTGGATGCTACATGAAGTAGCTCTCGTTCTATTTGATAAGCAATGTATTCAGGATTTTTCCCTTTTTCTAAATTTCTTATTCCTTTAATAAAAATTTTTTCTACTTCTGGATCCAATGGTTGAACTTTTTGATGTACTTTTTTTATTTCTGAAATGATTGTTTGTTTATCTTCTTCTTTTTTCCTCTTCTTATTTTTGAAATATCTAATCATTATTTATTACTCCTTATGTTATAGCCCTACATATCCCTCTATTTTAGTCTACTATATTCCTATTTTTTTTACTGACCAGCAACCTTTTATTATTTTTTCTTATCTTTATCAAAATGAACAAAATAAAGAAGGTCCCACTATTTTAGTTGGAACCTCCTTCTCTTTTATAACTATCAATTATCGATTTTATCCCCAAAAAGGACCTAGTGCTATATCTTCCATCATCAAATATTGTTTTCTAATTTCTTGTACTAATGTATTTAATTTCCCAACATTTTTAGGAATATTTTTCAAATGAGCCAATACATAATGGTTACAAGGAAGCGCAATTTTAGCACAAATAATTTTATAATTTTCTCCCTTTTGAATCTTTTGATATGCTTCTAATAACATTTTTGCAAAATCATTATCTGTATCTTTTACTTCTTCATATGCAGCATGCAATAATGTTACTACTTCATCTTTTTTATTACTCATTTTTAATCCCATCCTCTGTACCCTTACATGTATTTTAAACTGCTTTTTTAAAAATTTTTTTCTATCTATGAAAATAAAAGCACCAAGAAAAATCTCCAGTGCTTTTTTAGTTTATATAAAATCATTATTATCAACTAACATTTTCAATATCCATATGATATACTTTTAAAAGTAAACTAAATAAACAACAATTCCTAGTTCTCAAATAACAGGAAAAGGAGTGATGCGTATGAGTTTATACGTATATAAATCTTTTTTCGAGTCTTGAGAAAGGAAAAGTGTTCTGATGGATTGGCTTTGCGAGCTAATTCTAATAACTGCCGAACATCCATTCGCTAGTGGATTCGTGATTATTTCACTTATCGTACTAGCAATGATTATCAAAAGTGGTAATTAATGTCTTTTAGGACATAAAAAAAGAGCACTTAATGTTGTTGCGAAGACGTTAGTGCTCGAGAAGTCTTGAGAACTAGTGTTTGTTACTAGTTTACTATGCCAGGTGTTGGTAGCACCTGGTTTTTTTATTGCTTTTACACTTATATGTTACCATACACATTTCAAAAAGCAAGGACGAGCTATCTCTGTTCTTTGGAACAAAGTATTACAGATAGCTAAGCTACAACCAATAAATATTTGATAATTTTATCCCCAAAAAGAACTTAATTCTATAGCTCTCGTCCTTTATCTTTACTTTTAGACAAACATTTGTTGCAATAAGCCTTTTTTCTCTTGTTTTAATAAATGTAATTTTTCTTGTTCCTTTTCAATTCGTTGATCTAACAGACTTAAAAAGTTCGCAATTTTTTCTTGTTCTGGTAAAGAAGGAAGTTGGATTTTAATTTTTGATAATCCTTTTTGATTAATACCTTTCGCTGTTGTTCCTGTACTTCTTTTTTGAATTTGATTTTCAAAAGTAAAATCATTCATACATTGAAAAATAAATTTAGGATTACAGTTTTCATTTGTTCTTAAAGCAATAACACGCTGACTTAAAATATATTTTTTATTATCTGGAATTAAAGCTGTATTTCCTAAAGGAGCTTCTGTTGTAAATAAAATATCATCTTGTTTTAAATCTCCCTTCTTCATCCATGCACTATAAAGGTCTTCAGACCCCATATGTACATCTGCATTCCAATCAATATATCCTTTCTTTACATTTAATGCAGATAATGCTTTAATATTTCCATTTCCCCAATCTAATCCTAATTTCTTAGGAGTTTTCCCTCGATAATCTATGATTAATGAAAAAGAATCTAGGAATTTCTTCTCTTCCCAGTCTGGATAGTTATTTCCTTCTTCATCTTTAAAGCGTAGCTCTTGATTGAATATCTGTTGCATATATCCCTTTTTCTCTTCTTCCAATAAAGCTACTTTTCGTTCTTGTTTCTCAATTCGTTGATCTAGCAAAGAGAAAAATTTTCCTATTTTTTCTTGTTCTGGTAGAGATGGACAAAACGTACTTATATTAAGAATTTCTGATTTTGTAATTCCTTTGATGGATGTTCCTTGTAGATAAAAAGATTGCTTATACATCAATTTAGATATTTCATAAAACCAATATTGAGGATTTCCATATACATTTACAAAGGATAAAAAATCTTGACTCGTACTATATTCATGATTTAATAACGCAACTTTTCCAACTCCAACTCTTGTAACTACAGCAATTGATGAACTAGGAATCAATTTAGCTGCACTATTTTTTAATGCCTTATCAGATATATGCTTCTCAACATTTACTTTTCCACTGTTTTTATCAATATCAGAACTTTGAATCCAAGCAATATCTCCATTCCAATATTCTGGTACTTTTGTATTAGGTGTTCCACCACCAATAAAATTTTCTGCAATCTCCCCTAATTTCTTCTCTTCCCAGTCGTCGGTAAATTCTTTAAAACGTAACTTTGGTTTCATTCTTGTTCTCCTATGTATTCTTCTTACTTATCATAACGAAAATATAAATCATTTAAAAGAAAAAAACGCCACTCGCAAAGAGTGACGTCTAAATTAAAAGAATAATTGGATTAAATTATAAGTACCTGCGACCATCATCATTAAATAGGCTAAGCGGCGGACCATAGACATAGAAATTTTATGTAAAATCTTCATTCCTACAAGAGTTCCCACTAAGCAAGAAACAATCGTGAAACAAGCAGGTAAAACAAGGGAACTAGTAAAGTTTCCATGTAAAATATTATTCACGAGCGTACTGCTACAAGTTAAAAAGAAATACACTTGTAATGTAGATTGATAAGTTAATGAATCATCCACAATCGCATCAAAATAAGCAACCATTGGTGGTCCACCAATCGTAAACATTCCACTCATAAATCCACTAAGCGAACCTGCAACAAGTCCAATCCAAGGATTATCCCCTTTTAATTTTACTTTTGGTGCAAGGAAAATCATGTATAACGCAAGCACCCAAAGGAAAATTCCTAAAATTAAGTGTAACGTGCGGTCACTTAGGCCTAACATGAAATTCACACTAATACTGCTACAAATGATTGAACCAATCGCTGGTAAAATTAATAATTTCCACGAAATATGTTTCCAAAGTCGTACCATCACGACAACTTGTAAAAACATACAAGTAAGTAAAATCAATGGTACAGCCTGTTTATAAGGCATAACCATAGGTAAAATCGCTGTACAAACAATACCAAAACCAAAGCCACTCGTACTTTGGACAATGGCCGCAATAAATACAACGATGACCATCAAAAGAATACTGCCCATATTCTTCCTCCTTTCTCAATAAAAAAGGAAGACCAAAGTCCTCCTTTTATCATTAACGAATGACTGCTTGATACGTTTCTTCCAGTGCCGCAATAATTTTATTCATTGCTTGTTCAATTTCTTCATCCGTTAATGTGGCATCTTGTTTATTAAAGGCACATTGATACGCCATAGATTTTTTATCTTCCGCAATATTTTCACCCATGTACACATCAAATAATGTGACTGAACGTAACCATTTTCCGCCTTTTTCTTGGATTAACGCTTCGATTTCTCCGTTAGTAACTGTACGATCTACTAAAATCGCAATATCACGAGTAACGGTTGGGAATTTAGATACTTCTGCAAATTGAATACCTGCTTTTGCGATATCATTTAAAGCATCGACATCTAATTCTGCGACATAAACACGAGATAAGTCACGGCGTTTTGCATCTGTTGGGTGAATTTCTCCTACATAACCGATGATGATATCACCAATTACGATATCGGCACAACGTCCTGGATGCATTCCTTCACGTTGACTCGCTACATATTGTACAGTTTCTACTGGATTTAAGTAAGCAAGAATTCCTTCTACCAATCCTTTTGCATAGAAGAAGTCCACTTCTTTTCCTTTTTCTTGCCATGTATCTGGAGTTTGCTTTCCTGTTAAGGCAAATGCTAAATGTGTACGTTCGATTGGTAAACGATCTGCTCCTTGTTCAAAGACTGTTCCTACTTCGTAGAATGCTAAGTCTTTATTTTGACGAGCCATGTTAAATTGTAAGTCATTTAATAAGCCTGTAACTAAGCTTTGACGTAAAAAGGCATGTTCTTGACTCATTGGGAAGTCTAAAGCGACATTTTTTCCTTCAGCTAAAGCATAACGATTCGCTTCGTCTTCTGTCAATAGTGCATAACTTATCACTTCCTGACAACCTTGTCCCTCTAATTGATGACGGAATTGACGAATCATTTTTTGTTTTGGTGTTAATTGTCCGCTTTCAACAGCCCCACTTGGTAAGGTGCTTGGTAAGCGATCATAACCATAAATACGAGCTACTTCTTCAATTAAGTCTGCTTCGATATGGATATCAAAACGACGAGCAGGAACATGAACATGAATTTCCTCTGCCATTACTTCTGTTGGGAATTGTAATGCACCAAAAATTTCAACCACTTCTTCTGTACTTAAGCTTGTGCCTAATACATGATTAATACGATCTGTAGTAATTGTAATTTCTTCTGGTTTTACTTCTGTTTCCACAACATCTAAACGGCCTTCACAAACTTCTCCACCAGCTAATTTTTGAATAAAGAAGGCTAACGCATCAATCGCTTGTTTTGGCATTGCGGCATTTACCCCTTTTTCAAAGCGTTGGCTAGATTCTGTACGTAAGTGATGACGTTGGCTTGTTTTGCGAATCATACTTGGTGCAAAGATTCCTGCTTCTAAGATTACATCTGTAGTTGTATCTTGTACGGCACTACTTTCGCCACCCATAACACCAGCTAAACTTAAAATTTGATGTTCATCGCGAATGACTAAGTCTTCCGCTGTTAATGTATATTCTTCTTCATTTAATGCTTGGAAAGATTCTCCTTCTTTAGCAAAGCAAACTTCCATGTTTCCAACTTTACTTGCATCATAAGCATGCATTGGTTCACCAAAGGTTAACATCATGTAGTTTACAGCATCAACTACGTTGTTCATTGGACGAATTCCCATATGCATTAAACGATTTTGTAACCAACGAGGACTTGAAGCTACAGTGACTCCTTTTACTTTACGTAAATAAAAATCAGAAACTGCTTCTGTTTCTTTCACAGTAGCCTTTACTTCTAACGCTGTTTTTGGTCCTGTTTCTTGTCCAGTAAAGCTTGGTACAGTAACTTCTTTATTGTAAATTGCGCCTACTTCATACGCTACACCATACATGCTTAAAGCATCCGCACGGTTTGGTGTAATCGCTAATTCTAAAATTGCATCTTCCATTCCTAAATATGGGAAGACAGAATCTCCGTTTACAGCATCTTCTGGTAAGATGTAAATTCCATCGGCATATTCTTTTGGTGTTACTGCTTGTGGAATATTGATTTCTTCTAACGCACAAAGCATTCCATTAGATACTTCTCCACGCATTTTACCTTTTTTGATTTTAATATTATCGACAATGCGAGCTCCTGGTAAAGCAACAATTACTTTTTGTCCTGCAGCCACATTAGGTGCTCCACAAACAATTTGTGTAACTTCTTCTCCTGTATCTACTTGGCAGATATGTAGGTGGTCACTATTTGGATGGTCGATACATTCTTTTACTTCACCAACCACAATTTTTTTCAAGCCAGCACTTAATTCTTTGACTTCTTCAATCTCGATTCCTGTACGAGACATTTTTTCTCCTAATTCTTCTGGAGTAATGCCATCTAGAGAAACCCACTCTTTTAACCATTGGTAAGAAACGTACATTCTATTCTTCCTCCTTGTTAAATTGTTCTAAGAAACGGATATCATTCGTATAGAAGTTACGAATATCATTTACCCCATAACGCAACATTGCGATACGGTCTGGTCCAATACCAAAGGCAAATCCACTATAAACGCTAGAATCAATTCCAGACATTTCTAAAACATTTGGATGTACCATACCTGCACCTAAAATTTCAATCCATCCGGTATGCTTACATACAGAGCATCCTTTACCACCGCACTTAAAGCAGCTAATATCTACTTCTACAGAAGGTTCTGTAAATGGGAAGTAAGAAGGACGTAAACGAATACTGCGGTCTTCCCCAAACATTTTTTTCAAGACTAATTCTAAGGTCCCTTTTAAATCCGCCATTGTAATATTTTTATCAATCACTAATCCTTCAATTTGGTGAAATTGATGACTATGAGTCGCATCATCGGTATCACGACGATATACTTTCCCTGGGCTAATCATACGTAAAGCCCCTTTACTAAAGTCATGTTTTTCCATTGTACGAGCTTGGATTGGAGAAGTATGCGTACGTAATAAAGTATCTTTTGTAATATAGAATGAATCTTGCATATCACGAGCTGGGTGATCTTGTGGTAAGTTCATACGTTCAAAGTTATAGTAATCTTCTTCCACTTCACGTCCATCGACCACTTGATAACCCATTCCTAAAAATAGATCTTCAATTTCAGTAATAACTTTTGTTAAGACATGAGAACCGCCAATAAATCCATTTGCACTTGGTAAAGTAACATCAATCGTTTCTGCTTTTAATTGTTCTTCTAAGGCTAATTGTTCTAAATCTTCTTTTTTCGCTTCTAATGCATCATTTAATACATCGCGAATTTCGTTTGCAAAAGCTCCAATGATTGGACGTTCTTTTGGATCAACATCACGCATTCCACGTAATACTTCTGTAATTGGCCCTTTTTTCCCTAACGTATTTACGCGAATTTCATCTAATTCTTTTAAATTTTTCGCTGCTAAAATCGCTTGTAGCGTTTCGTCACGTAGCGCTTCTAATTTTTCTTTCATGACAAATCTCCTTTCTTTGGCAAAAAAAAAGTCCTCATTCCGTAAAGGAACGAAGACACCCGTGGTACCATCCTTATTTATGATCACTCATACACTCAAAGAAGATAACGGCTCCCACCGGTTTTATCAACAATTCAGGAAGTGAACTTCATTTTCCCTCGTCTCTTCTACTTTCAGCCAAGGTAGAAGTCTCTGGATTCGGAGTTGGAAAACTACTCTTTTCCCTCAACATTTTTCGCTAATGGTTTCATTTTTTCTTTTTTGATTTTATCAAATTTCTCTTTACATTTCAATGTTGTCTCATGATTTTGCACAAAGGATTTTGTCTTATCTTTTGTCTTTTGCCAAAATGGAGAGCTCACATCTTTAATCGAACAATACTTATCCATTAACGTAACAATATAGCTTTCTTTGTAATGAGGAACCGTCATTGTAGCTCCAAACATATGGCTATGAATAATATCTTTTTCAAGATCACTTAAATCTGTAATTTGAGCGGCATTTATCGCTGCAATTTGTGGATGCACTTTATAATGATTTTCCCCATTCAATACTTCTTTTGCGGTTTCATTATCATAGTAATACATATCATGAAGCAAACCTGCTCTTGCGACAGCTCGAGCATTAGCATGCATCTTTTTTGCAAGTAAATAACTATAATACGATACCGCAATCGAGTGATCTAAACGATTTGTATAATGATGATGTTTATAATTTTTTAATTCTTGTACTTGTGGTTTTTCTAGTAAATCATCGACATAAGTTCGATATTCTGCATCATAACACCAATCTCTTTTTCCCATTTTTATCCTTCTTTCTTATTGCCAAGCAAATAATAAAATGGCAGTTGCGATGGCGACATTCAAACTTTCCGCTTGCCCTCTCATTGGAATAAAAACATTTTGATTGGTTTGATCCAATAATTCTTTCGCAACGCCTTTTCCTTCATTCCCCATTAAGATGGCATAATCTCCTTGTGGATGTACTTCTCGATAATCTTGAGCATTTTTATCTAATTTTGTGCCATAAACTTTTCCACCTTGAGCTTTAAATTGTGGGATAATTTCGGTTAATGATTTTTCGTAAACCGGAATGTGATATTGGCTTCCTTGCATCGAACGCAATACTTTATCATTATAAAGGTCCGCACATCCTTCGCCTAAAATCACACCTTGATATCCTGCCGCATCTGCAGTACGAATAATGGTTCCCACATTTCCTGGATCTTGAACTCGATCTAAAAAGACCCAAGCTCCCTCTAACGTTAATTCTGGATATTCCCATTGTTTAGCAATCGCTAATACTCCTTGTGGTTTTTCTGCACTACTCATTGCTTTTAAAACAGATTCTGTCACACAATAGACAGGAATTCCTTCTACTTCTTGTAACCGTTCTTGTTGACTTTCTAAAACAAAAATTTGTTCAATTTTGGCTCCTGCTTTTAACGCTTCTTCTAGCAAATGCCATCCTTCTAAAATAAAACAGCCCGATTCTTTACGTCCTTTTCTTTTATATAAAGTCTTTACGGTTTTCACCCATTGATTTTTCGTTGAAGTAATAATCTCCATCTTTTTCCTCCTTTAGTATAGTCTTTATTGATATTCATTCTCAAATAAACTGCACTCTTTCTTTGCTATAATAACACTAGGAGGGATTTTTATGAAGACAATAAAGATGAATGTTCAAGGTTGTGTCCAAGGAGTTGCTTTTCGTTACACAACAAAAATGAAAGCAGATGAACGAAATGTCCATGGTTATGCTAAAAATTTAAATGATGGTTCTGTAGAAGTCATTCTTCAAGGCAATGAGGAAGAGGTAGATGACCTAGCGACCATCGTTCAACGTTGTCCCAGTCCCGCTGGATTTGTTACTTCTTATACGAAAGAAGTCGTTTCCAATGAGCCACAATACACTCATTTTTCCGTACTATAAATTTAATTTTCCCCTTTCTTTCTTGGGATGAATATTGATTATTCTTCCTGTTTCCTTTATAGTTAATCTGTATATTTAGAAAGGGGAAACATATGAAACAACGCAAAAAATTATATCTTTTTGGTGGCTTATTGTTTTTAGCGGTCCTTTTAACAGGATGTGTACAGACGGATGCTTCTGGACATCCTACAGGAGACGGTTGGGTATATAACTTATTAGTTCGCCCAATGAGTGCAGCCATTCATTTCTTTGCGAATAACCTACACCTAGGATATGGATTAGCAATTATCGTTATTACCTTAATTGTTCGTCTATGTATCTTGCCATTAGGATTAAGTCAATCCAAAAAAATGATGCTACAACAAGAAAAAATGCAAGCCATCCAGCCAGAGATGCAACGAATTCAAGAAAAAATGCGTTTAGCTCAAACCGAAGAAGAAAAACAAAAATTGACCATTGCCTATGGAGCGTTGATGAAAGAAAATAACATCAGTTTATTTGGTGGAATGGGATGTTTACCATTAATCATCCAAATGCCATTCTTTACTGCGTTATACTTCTCTGCTCGTTACACACCAGGGATTGATCAATCGGTCTTTTTAGGTTTCTCATTAGGAAAAGCAAGTATGCTATTTGCTTTAATCGCGATGGGTGCTTATTTCTTACAAAGTTACTTAAGTTCTCTATCTGTACCAAAAGAGCAACGTAAACAGATGATGATGCCAATGATGGTAAGTCCAATTATGATTGGTATGATGTCCTTTAACGCTCCTGCTGGAGTAACTTTATATTGGATTATTGGTGGTATTTTCAGTTGTATTCAAACATTAATCATCAATTTCTACCACAAACCACGTATCAAAAAACAAGTGGCAGAACAATTGAAGAAAAACCCACCAAAAACAACGATTGATGTGGATGAAATCATCCCACAAGACATGATTGACCGTCACCGTGAACGTCAAGAGCGTCAACAAGTGCAAGCTCAAGGACAGACAGAAGATCATCGTCGTAATGCCGGAAAACAAAGACATCGTCATGATACTCATGACGTTGTAAATCAAAATAACGAACCAACTTCTGACGAATCAACCTCTAACGAAGATCATCGTCGTAATGCTGGAAAACAAAATCATCCACATTAAGAAGTTCAAACAAAAAAGCAGAGAGAACAAAATTCTCTCTGCTTTTATTTTTCCTTTTTAATTGGTAATTCGATATGGAAAACCGTACCTTCATCCAAAATGCTATCCACAGATAATTTTCCGTGATAAACCTCGACTAATTTTTGCGCAATAGCTAATCCTAATCCATTTCCACCCTTTTGACGACTTCTTGCTTTGTCTACTCGATAGAAACGATCAAAGATTTTTTGTAAATCTTCTTTAGAAATTCCTTCTCCAAAGTCTTGAACGGCAATTTCTAAATGACGAGTATTCGCAGATAAAGTCACATGAACGACTTTTTTATCCGTTGAATATTTCACGGCATTATCAATTAAAATGACTAACAATTGTTCTAAATGACGATGACAAATACAAACTTCTACAGGCTCGAGTAATTCATCATTTAAAACAAATGAAAAGTCTGGATATAAAATTTGGAAATTATTTAAAACTTGTTGCACTAAACTGCGAGCCACACAAGTTTCATTTTGATATTGTAATTCTTCTTGGTCAATTCTTGTTAAATCAAGCATTTCTTGGACTAATGCTTTCATTCGGTCAATCTCTTGTAAGGACGCCTCTAATGATTCAGATAAAATTTCTGGATCATCTTTTCCCCAACGGTTTAACATTTGAAGATGCCCTTCAATAATCGCTACCGGCGTTCGCAATTCATGAGATACATCTTCAACAAACTGCTCTTGTTGATGGATATAGCGCTGAACTTGATCCATCATATGATTACTTGATTTGGTTAATTCCCATAATTCATTTTTATCTTTAGGTAACGGCGTTCTTTCATCGGTCATTGGGTCTTCTTGCATTATTTTCATCGTATTCACGAGTTTTTGTAGTGGATCTAAGAAGTAATGCGAGATTAAAATTGCTCCTAGGAAAGAAATAATTAAACCAATAACCACAAAAATTTCAATGTTATGAACAATATCTTTGCGAATATGGTTCAAATCATCCAATTCATAAAATAGCTGGACGTAACCGACTACTTTATTTGTTTTTTTCGAACGAACTTCCTTTCCTACAACAAACCCTGGCATTCCATTTACGCGGCGTAAGTGAATATTTTGAACCAATGGTTTTGACTGGTAGTCTTTTTTTGGTCTTGTTTCCACTACCAATTTTTTATCTGCAGAATAAACATAAGCATAGAGCTCATCTTGTCCTAATTCAGCGATTAAATTTCCAACATTTACGGTATAGTTTCCTTTTCCACCAGAAATTTTAACCGCTTTAGACAATAGAGTATTCGATGTTTTTTTATCAAGAGACTGGTCCGATTGTGATAATTGACGTACCATATCCTCAATTGTCAACTCAATATTTTTTCTTCCTTCAATGGACATCATTTGTGTCGCATTGTAATAAATAAAGGTAGAAAAAATTAAAAACATCCCTAAAATAAATGTTAATGTTAATGTGACCCATTTGACCCGTAAAGATTTAATACGAAATTTTTTAAAGGAATGTTCCTTATTCATTCGTACGCATTACATAGCCGGTACCACGAATCGTTTGAATATAGCTTTCTGCGCCATAGACATCGATTTTATTACGTAAATAACGAATATAAACATCTACTACATTGGTTTCAGAGACACTTTCGTAGCCCCAAACATTTTTTAGTAATACTTCACGTGATAGAACCACATTTACATTTTCCATCAACATTACTAATAGTTCATATTCTCGTTTAGTGAGTTCAATAATCTCATTATTGCGACGAACAATGCGATTTTCCTTTTCTACCACTAAATCACGATAAGTTAAGGTTGTCTTTTTGTGTACATTTTTATCTACTTCAATATCAATTCGACGTAATAAAGCACGTAAACGGGCTAATAATTCTTCAATCGCAAAAGGTTTTACGATATAATCATCGGCTCCATGATCTAAACCAGAAACACGATCAATCACAGAATCACGTGCAGTCATCATAATAATTGGAGTATCTTTCACTTGGCGAATGCGACGGCAAACTTCCAATCCATTTAATTCTGGTAACATTAAATCTAATAAGATTGCGTCCCAATCTTCATTCAACGCTGCTTCTAATCCTGTACGTCCATTGTAATGAACTTCTGTCTCATATCCTTCATGTTTTAACTCCAATACAACAAAACGAGCTAAATTCTTTTCATCTTCAATAATTAAAATTCGATGCATTGTAGTTTCCCCCTATGTTTATTTAAAAAAAAACCTCAAGACTCCATGGTTGCCTTGAGGTTTTGATACTCCACTATAATTCAGTATCTTATTATTACGCTTCGTTGCCACGAACGTCTTGACCTTTATAAGTTCCACAAGCTGGGCATGCATGGTGACTACGTTTCATTTCACCACAGTTAGGGCAAGCGCTTAAACCTGGCATTTGTAATTTATAATGTGTACGACGTTTTGCTTTTTTAGCTTTAGAAGTTCTTCTAGCTGGTACTGCCATTAGTCCATATACCTCCTTATTTATTCATGACAAAAGTCATGTATTCCAAACCATCTTACTCTTCTTCCTCTGTTTCTGCAAACAAAGTTGATAATTTAGCAAGACGGGGATCAACAGTTTCTTCTTGTGTTCGTTTCTTCTGTTCTTCGTAATCACTTTCTAAAATGACTTCCCAACCTTGTCCCATTGGTAAATCTTCTCCTGCTTCTTCTTCTGGAGATAATACTTGAATGGGTAGGTTCAATAAGAGATTATCCTCTACTGCTTCTGTAATGTCAATTAAATCTTTTTCTAAGACAAAAACAATTTCATCTTGTAAAGATTCTGGACGATTACGATCTTGTTCGGGTGTCATATAGATTTCTTGAAAATCGAAATCTAAAGGAACCGTCACGGGAGTCAAAGAACGACTTGAAGGTAAAGTCACTTCACAAGTAACATTAGCGTTCAAAAGAAAGTCACTATCTTCAATGACTAAATCTCCTTGAACATGTATCGGTGATACATCGATAAGTTCATCATCACGAGCTAATAAACTCGCTTTGACATCCATTGTTTCATCAATGTGTACCACAGCCTCATTTTTTTTTCGTAATTCTTGAATCGACCATTTCATACAATCACCTCTACCTATAACAAAAATTATTATAAGCATTGTTTTTTTATTTGTCAACGTTATTTTCTTGACACCTGACGATTATTTTTATCTTCCACTAAGAATGGATCGGCTAAAAATAGGATACGTTCCATTAAGCGTTTGGCTTTTAAATGATTCGTACTCGTTCTTGTGTCGGCAAAATGCTCTTCTAGTTTTTGAGGACTTAAATTTGAAGTAAAACAAGTCGTCTTTTCCTCTTGCATGCGATATTGTAATACAGGCATTAATATATCATCGCGTACCCAATCACTCATTGATTCCATCCCAATATCATCCATTACTAATACCGATACCGTCTTCATTTTTTGCAAAATATGCTGACTATAACTGCGATATTCAGGAGTCCCCATTTTTTCTTTTAATTCACTAATAAACATTGAAAGATTAATCAATAAAGAAGAAATATGTTTTTTGGCTAGTTCATTACAAAGAGCTGCCATCATAAAGGTTTTACCCACACCAAATTCACCATAAAGGTATAAACCAGGTACATAATTTCCTTGTCTTTCATCTAAGGCTTCAATCATATGTAAAATTTTAGGGAAAAGTTTGCTTTTATTGCCTTTAAAATTCACTTGTTCTAAAGAGACGGTTTGTAAAGAACGTGGTAGATAAAGACAATTCATATAAGATTGCTCTTTTTCTTGTTTTTGACGTCTCTTTTCTTGTTCTGATAATTGATACTCGACTAAAGCATGACCTTCCTGCCAAACTAATACAGGTACATAACCTGGAAAATGAGTCAATTTCCCTTTTGCTTCTATTTCTTTTTTTTCTTCATAATATTGTTGCAACACTAAGAAATTATCATTGATTTGTGATGCAGTTAATTGTTCTTTTTGTAAAAATTCTTGAATGCATGGGGCAGTCAAAATTTTTTCTTTTTGCTCGGCCATCTTTTCTTGTAAAAAAGGTGGCAAAGGTTGTATCATTTCTGTCACTTTTCTCATTTCTTATTCCTCAACGCTTCTAATTGTGCCAATAAATCTGCTTTTTCTTCCTCAGAAGCTTCTTGAACTGGTTTTTTCTCTTTTCCTTCCCACTCTGGACGAATCACTTTCTTTTCTTCTTTATTTTTCGTATAAGAAGCTTTTTTAGCTACTGTCTTTTTATGTTTTGGATCTAGGTTTGGTAATGCTTGCCAAATTTCTAAAACATCTGTGTATTGATGCTTTCCTAGTTGATTGATGATGCGTTCAAATCGATTCCGAGGCAATTCTGGTTCTTTTTCTACAATCAATAAATAATACAAAACAATGTTAATCAAGAAAGGATGGATTTCTTGTTGTAATAAATCTGTAATCGCAAATTTCTCTGTAGTGATAATACTACCGTGTGTTTGCTTTTTGATGGAAGATAGAAATTCCAAAGGTTTCAATTGTTTTGCAATTTCAAACATCTTTTGTAATCGTTGATCTTTCATTTTGGGAATAGAAATACTGTCTTTTACTTCTTGCGGTTCTTTTTTGCCTTCTTGTTGTAATTGAAGAACTAATTTTTGTAATTTTTCTCCATCTAAAACTCCATCCATTGGATCACAAGAAGCTTTAATTAATTCTACCCAATAAAAGTCAGAAAACTGAAACGAGCGATGTAAAAACAAAATTCGTTTTCGCTCGCGTTGTACTGAAGATAAATCAACTTCCATTTCTGGAAGCAATTCTAGCCATTGTTGGAACCATTGATCATCTTCTTTTGTCGTTTTAAATAATGGCTCTACACAAGGAGTAGATTCTTGATATAGATAAGGTTGTGCTTCTTGGAACTGCTGTTCAGAAAATTCATATACCTCATCAAATCGTTTCGTAATTTCTTGATATCCCGTGAATTCCTTTTTGGGTAGGAAATAATTTTTCAATCGTTGGAAGCTATACTCGCCAATTTTATGAAAAAGTAAAAAGCTTAAAATATCATCCGCAAAAAACTGCTTCGCTGATAAGGGCGAGAATAATTCATAACGATAATTTTGACCTTCTTCCTCTTGATACGTTTTTAATAGACCCATGGCTTCTAAATGAGATCGAGCGGTCAAAAATTCCTCTTGGCTACAAGATAAGAAAGAAAACATCGCCTCATGTAAGAAATTATTTTCTTCAGGTAACACAAGTAAAAAACGATAGACGCTAAGATCAAAAGGCTCTAACATCGGTTGATAAAGTAAGGTTAATACTTCTTCTTTAAAATCTTGAAAGCGATAATTTTTAAATACTTGGTAACAACTTTCGTTCATCATTTCCTCCTTTCTTTTCTGCTCTTTGAATGTAGTTTTATCTTACCATATTTACCTCTACTTTTTTTCTCTAGAAAGAAAAAAAAGATGAGGAACTACTCCTCACCTTTTTTGGTTTCAATTATTTATCTTCTTTTTCTTTCGCTTTTTCTTCTTTTGCTTCTTCTTTCGCTTCTTTTTTCTCAGCTCTTTCTTTTTCGTATTGAGAATATTTTGCATGCCATTCTTCTTTACGAGCTTCACGTTTTTGTTCACGTGCTTCTTTTTTCTTTAAGCGAAGTTGTTCTTTTGCTTCTTTAGCAATTTTTTTATTTAATTCTTTTGTTTCTTCGATTTCTTCTTTAATATCTTCCATAGAATAACGAGTAATCATCGCATCTAAGCCATCAATAGTATGATTAATGACATCGTAGTTATCTTCATCAACTACAGCGATAATAGATAAATGATTATCATGTAATTTTTTACTCATATCGGTTAATAAAGAATTATCTTTATTATCTTCGTGGTCATCTACCATTGCACCAACTAAAATCCCAACAGAAGTCCATAATGCCCAACCTAAACCACCAGTGAATAAGCCAAACAATAGACCAATGAAACCACCAAATAAAGTATTAGATGTAGAGTCTTCCGCAATACCAAAAGATTCTTTGATTTCTAAGTTTCCGTTGTCTTCTTTCACCAATGCAGCTTCTTCTACACTACTTTGTTCTACTTGAACATTTTGTAATTTAGAAAATCCTTCATAAGCATCGGCTTCATTTTTAAAATCGATTAATAATACATTTTTCATCATCAATCACTCCTTTTCTTTCTATCCTTATTTTATAACAAGAGGATTATTTTTTAAAATAAAAGCTATCGATGATATAATAAATTTTGTTAATAAGAAATATGGGAGGTTATTATGAACTTTTTTACCATCATTAAAAATGCTCTGTTTCATCCCACACGTCTTGCCCAACAAAAATCAATAAAAACTTCGCAATGGATTTTATATTTATTTTTATTGGCGTTTCTTTCACTATTACCTTTACTTAATTATGGTGTCTCTTTAACTCATGAGATGAAAGAAACGATGCAAAACTATGTGGAAAATCTGCCAAAAGAAATGAAGATTAAAGATAATGAATTAGACGCTCCTTCAGACAGTGGATTCATTTATCAAAATGGAAACTTCACCCTTTCTTTTGACCCAGATAATAAACAGTCCGAAAAACAATTACAAAAAGAATTAAACAACGATGAAGTTGGTATTAGTTTACAAAAAAAGAACATTATTTTTGCTTTTCCTAATAACTCTATTGCTAGTTCGATGCTACCAGAAAATCCAACAAAGGTTTCTTATAAGCAACTCGACTGGAATGGAATTACAAAAAATAAACTAGAAAACTTAGTAGACAGCGTTGAGCCAACTATCCCATTGATTTTATTTGGGATTGTAATCGGGATTTTCCCAATGCTTATTCAATTATTGGTGAACTTAGTGATTACTGCGGCAATCGCGTTTTTCTATTGTAAGATGGTCCGCATTCAAGTTCGTTTTTTACCTGTCTTTAAATTAGTGACTTTATGTAGTACATGGCCAACGATTTTAACGATTGTGAGTCAAATCTTCTTCCCACAATTTTTATTTGCCAACTACATTTCAGTCTTGACGATTATTATTTTCATTTTTGTTGTCAATATGGCACAACGGCCAAATCGATCCAATTAAAAAGAACCGCTTAGCGGTTCTTTTCTTTTTCTTGCCAAAGGATATAATCCCAAGTTCCATCACTTCTTTTTTCCCCAGCGATTTTATTGTCTTTTTCTACTACAATTCCTTCTTTTCCTTGAGCAAAACAGCCGATGATTTTTTCTTTATTTCTTGCTCGAACTACAGTAATTTGTTCTCGTTCCTTATCATATTGAAATTCAATCGTGCCATCACTTAAAATCATCGCGTATTTTTTCCGCCATAAAATCATCTCATGCATCTTTTCCCACAACGATTGATTCCAAGTACTTTTATCCCAATTCATACAAGCTCGATTCAATGGATCTGGTCCACCTTCCATCCCAATTTCTGTTCCATAATATAAGCAAGGAGTTCCAGGTTGTAAAAATAAAAAAGCAAATACTTTTTCTAGTAATTCAACGTTTCCTTTCATCTGCGTTAAAATTCGCTCTGTGTCATGAGAATCTAGTAAATTCAATTGATAGCGATTTACCTCATCCTGATAAAGCATGAGTTGTTGATACAAAACAGAGATGAACTGTTCTTCATCGATTTCTTTTTGTACAAAATATTGGACAATACTCTCACAATAAGCATAGTTCATCGTGCCGTGGAATTGATCCCCTTGTAGCCAAGGTTGAGCACTATGCCAAATCTCACCTAATAAATAGATATCCTTTTTTTCTTTGACACAAGCCTCTTGAAATTTTCGCCAAAATCGGTGATCTACTTCATTGGCTACATCTAACCGCCAAGCATCGATATCTGCTTCTTCAATCCAATAGGTTGCGGCTTGTAATAAATATTCTTGTACTTTAGGATGAGCTGTGTTCCATTTTGGCATGTGTGGATTAAAGGCAAATGTATCATAATTTAAGTTTTTCCCTACTTCTGCATTTTCTGTTACTTGATATTCTGGTTTTTCTCCTTCAATATGATACCAAGAATAATAAAGAGAATCTTTTCCATAATGTTGTACTTCTTGCCAAAATGCCACTTGATCTCCTGAATGATTAAAGACAGCATCCAACATCACTTTCATCCCTCGTTGATGGGCTTCTTGAACTAAACGTTGAAGATCTTCTTTTGTCCCAAATTGAGGGTCAATCATAAAATAGTTCCAAGTATCATATTTATGATTAGAAGAGGCACAAAAAATCGGACAAAGATATAATCCGTTAACTCCTAATTTTTCTAAATCATCGAGATGATCTATAATTCCTTGTAAATCTCCACCAAAAAAGTTTTCTCGTGTAGGAGCTGTAGAGCCCCAAGGTAAGGTCCCTTCTGGATCATTACTAGAATCACCATTCGCAAAACGCTCTGGAAAAATTTGATACCAAACCGTTTCTTTAACCCACACTGGTGCTTGATAGGCATCCACTTCATGTAAATAAGGCAAAGAGAAATAAAAATTTGGAATGGTGTAATATTCTTTTTTTAAAGGATAAATTCCTCGATCTCCATAAAAAATACATTCGGTTTCATCACAAACCTCAAAGGCATATTTTAAACGGCGATACGGAGGATGAACAGAAACTTGCCAATAAAAATGTTCATTGGTTTTAGCGACAAGTTTCATCTTTCTTTTTTCTTGTAGCCATTGTTCTCCGTCTAATTCATAAGGGTCTCCCCATAAGAGAAAAACTTCCTGAATCTCTTTTCCAGTTTTTAATCGAAGATGAACTTCTCCTTTTCGATAAAGATATGCATATTCACTTTCTGGTCGATGTTCAATTGCTGCTTTATTCATCTTCTTCCTCCTCAATCACTACACTTGCCCATGGGGCAAAAATCCAAGTTTTCCCTTCTCTTTTTATTCCTTGCTCTAACAGAACTTTTCCTGTAAATTTAGAAGTCATTACTTCTTTTTCACTTACATTACAAAGAACATACGCTTTTTTTCCTTGATATTCTCTTTGATACGCATAAAGTTCTGGGTAATGTAAACGTTGATAAGTTCCTTTCGTAAATAATTCCGTCTTTTTCAATGCTAATAACTGTTGATAATAATGCCAAATGCTATCGACTTCTGTCTTTTGATCGTGGACATTATAGATTTTTTCTTGATTGCCTCCAAGCCAAAAGGAAGACGAACCAAATCCTAAATCTTCTGCATCCTTCCATTGCATAATGCCTCGACTAGCATTTCTTGTTTTTTTAGCCAGTTCAGCTAATACTTTTTCTTTTTGTTCTCCGTTGGCAATTCGCACTGTCGCTTCTTTTTGTAACTCTTTTTCTTCTAACTCATCGATGGAAGAAAGTTCATAATTTTTCATGCCAATTTCTTCCCCATACAATAAAATCGGAATTCCTTTTTGTAAATACATTAAAGTTGCCAGCGTTTTTTGACTCTCTGCTCGATACGTTTCACTTCCAAAACGACTGACCATCCGTGGCATATCATGATTATTCCAATATAAAGTAGGATATCCTTTGGTTCCAATCTCTTCTTGCCACTCATCCATCGTTTGTGCAAATTTTTCCCAAAACGCTCGACTTCCCTCTTTTTCATCAGGAAAATAACGAAAAGAAATTACACTATCACATTCTGTTTTCTTGGGAAATACATAGCTTTTTGCCTGTTCTACTCCAGCACTCGCCGCTTCTCCTACAAAAAAGAGGTTTGGAAATTCTTGGCGTAACGTTTGGCAAAACTCTTCTAAATACGTATGAACTTCTGGAAGATGGGCATAACATTCTTCTTGAATTTCATACTCTCCTTTTTGTTTTCCTTCTGTAAAATTTGCTTTTCCTAAATGAATAAAAGCATCTAAGCGCAAGCCATCAATTCCTTTTTTTGCCCAAAAGCGAGCAATTTCTAACATTTCTTCTCTTACCTTTGGTTCCTTCCAATTTAAATCGGGCATTTTTTTATCAAAAAGATGGAAATAATATTCTCCATTCTTTGTTTGGTCAAAAGTAGAACCGCCAAAAAAGGAAGCCCAAGCATTCGGACGCTCTTTAGTAAAATAATAGTAAGAATGATAAGGACTCTTTGTATCTTTAATCGCTTCTTGGAACCATGGATGTTGGTCAGAAGTGTGGTTGAGTACAAAATCAAAAATCAATTTCATATCCCGAGCATGCACTTCCTTGATGAATTGTTCAACATCTGCCATTGTGCCAAATAAAGGATCAATCGTTTGATAATCGATAATATCATACCCATTATCTACTTGTGCTGATAAAAAAATAGGATTCAACCATAACGTATTCACTCCCAGTTCTTTTAGCGTATCTAGATTGGCAATAATTCCTTGAAGATCTCCTACACCATCTTTATTTTGATCCATAAAACTTTTAGGATAAATTTGGTAAATGATTGCTTGTTGACACCATAAATCGTTCATCTTTTCCTCCTAGCAAAAAAGAGCTGACCGAGCAGCTCTTTTTTTATTTTTCTAATGGAACATATAATTCATTTTCTAATGAATATTCTTTATCATAAATAGAAAGTACCATTGGTTTTCCTTCTAATAATTGTACTTCAACGCCCGCTTCACTAACTTTGATGAACAATAAACGTCCACGATAGTTGATATGGAACGCATATTGTTTCCATTCTGTTGGTAAGAAAGGTTGGAAATGCAGTCCATCAAAAGTACGCATTCCAGCAAAACCTTCGACAATAGATAACCAACTTCCTGTCATTGAAGTGATATGTAGGCCATCTTCTGTGTCATTGTTATAATTATCTAAATCTAGACGAGCTGTACGTTTATATAATTCCACTGCTTTTTCATTTTTCTTCAATTCAGCGGCTAAAATCGCATGAATACATGGAGATAAACTTGATTCATGTACTGTCATTGGTTCATAAAATTCAAAGTTACGACGTTTTTCTTCTAGCGTAAATTCATTATTGAAATAATATAGTCCTTGTAATACATCGGCTTGTTTAATAAAGCAAGAACGTAAAATTTTATCCCAAGACCAGTTTTGATTTAATGGCAAATCTTCTTTGGCTAAATCAGAAACTGGCATTAAATCTTTATCTAAAAACGTATCATGTTGGACAAAGATTCCTTTTTCTTCATCTTTTGGTTCATACATATGTTCAATAATATCTGTCCATTTTGCTAGTTCAGCTTCAGAAATTCCTAGCTCTTCTTTACGATATGCATAAGTATTTAATGTTTCTTTGGTGTAAGATAACACCCATTTGGCTAAGCGGTTGGTTAACCAGTTATTGTTGACATTATTTTCATATTCATTAGGTCCTGTTACCCCATGAATCATGTATACACCTTTATTTTTTGCATAATGAACACGATCTGCCCAGAATCGAGCAACTCCTGTCATCACTTCTAATCCTTCATGTTCTAGATAGCTTGTATCTCCTGTATATAGCGTATAGCGATAAATAGCGTAGACCATTGCGGCATTACGGTGAATTTCTTCAAACGTAATTTCCCATTCATTATGACACTCTACTCCAGTAAAGGTTACCATTGGGTATAACGCACCTTTTAAACCTTGTTGGCGAGCATTATGATAAGCTTGTGGCAATTGTTGGAAACGATATTCCAATAAATTACGAGCAACTTTTTGATCAGTTAGTGCTAAATATAAAGGTAAGCAATAAGCTTCTGTGTCCCAATACGTTGCCCCACCATATTTTTCTCCAGTAAATCCTTTAGGTCCAATATTTAATCGTGCATCTTCTCCATAATAAGTAGAGAATAATTGGAATAAATTAAAACGAATTCCTTGTTGGTCTTCGACAGATCCTTCAATTTCTACATCTGCATATTTCCAACGTTCTAACCAAGCATTTTCTTGTTGCTCTTTTAATTCTTGATAAGAAAGAGATTGTAAGCTTGCTTGTTTTTCTTTTGCTTTTGCTAATACTTCCTTTTCTTTATAATCACGAGAAGTCGTCACAATAATACGTTTTTCAAATTCAATTGCTGTATCAACATCCACTTCTCCAAAGAAGTTCATTGTTACTTGAAGTTCTTCTTCATTATGTCCGCTATAGCTTAAGTTTTGGACACGATGATCCATATTTGCAGCGACCGTAAATTGCTCAATACCAAAGGCATTAGGAATCGTTTGCACGACTAAGCCACCTTCTTCTTTCGCGATCGATTGCCAAAACATTTCATCATAGTTCGCATCTTCATTTGTCACTTCATTATCTAAATAAGAAATGATTTCAACCTTTGCTTTTTGATTACTTGTGATTTTTACATTCACAGCACATAATTCTTTTGTTGTTAGAGAAACAAAACGCTCAAACGCTAATGTAATTTTTTTGCCTCCACGTAAAATCGTATAGTGACGTTGTAAAATTCCATGCTGTAAATCTAAGCCTAAATAGAAATCTTCATATTGTTCTGTAGCTAAATCAACTTCTTTGCCATCAATGGTAATTTGTAGGCGTAAAAAGTTCATTGCGTTGATCACTTTTCCAAAGTATTCTGGATATCCATTTTTCCACCAGCCGACACGAGTTTTATCAGGATACCAAACACCACCTAAATAAATTCCTTGATGATGATCTGCAGAATACGTTTCTTCAAAATTACCACGCATTCCCATATATCCATTCCCTAAGGAAGTAATGCTTTCTTGTAATCGTTTATCTTCTTTATCTAATGTTGTTGTATAAACCTTCCATGGATCTACTGCAAATTTTCGTTTCATCGTGATCCTCCTCTCTTTTCTTCTTTTTCAGATTATCATGCAACCGATTGCATGTCAAATCTATATTCAATATTTATAGATAATAACTAAAATACACTGCGATATTTTTGCAATCGATTGCAACTTTGTGCAATAAAAAATCCCAGGTCATAGACCTGAGATTTTACCTTTATAATATAAAGCTATCTTATTAGGGACATTTAATTTTTCTGACGAGCTTCACCGACAAGCATAGAAACTTCAACTGGACTTGTTGCCATCAAAATACTATCTTTGTAGTATTCTTTATCTTCTTTTGAAAGATTTGAACAAGCTTCTAATTTTTTCAATCCAGATTCTTGGAAACGTTTCATTTCTTTTTGATTTTCTGCATATACTTGGTTGAAAATTTCATTCATTTTATCTACAGAATGTGCCTTTTCAATTTCTGTTTTGGCTTGATCTGTATCTACTAAAGCTAAATCTTCTAATTGGTTGATTAATTGTGTACGAACGACAGCTACATTTCTATGTTGCTCTTTTACTTTTTCAATCATTTCTTGCACTTTTTTCACAGCATCATATTTTACTGCTTTTAATAAAGCTGCTTTTTGGTAATGATTGACTTCTAAACCTTTCACTTCTTTTGCTAATTCTTCTTTTGATTGCTCTTTATCTGCTACTTTCGTATCTGCTTCAAAGAAGTTTAATAATTGACCAGAGAAGAAGCGATTTAATATTTTACCATAAGTTTGGTTTGCTTTTAATGCTACATATTTAGCTTGGACTGGTTTGTCTAACGTAAATGTTTTCATTTCACGACTAGCAGAAATATTAGTAAAGGTTTGTGCTAATTTCCACTCTTTACCATCTAAACTTGTGTAAATAGAAACTTCTTTTAATTTACCATTATCATTTCCCGCTTGACGAGGTAAATATTGGATAGTTTTTAAGTTTTTCACTTGGTTAAATTCTACACTGTAGAATAAGTTATCATTTCCGCCCCAATCATTGTGCCATAATGTGTTTTTATCACCATCAATCATATTTTTCGCAGCTTCATCTGTATTGTTGTGTTCGGAACAGAATTTGTATAAGGAAATATCAGAAACTGGAATATATGTTTTTTGGTCTGTACTTGCCGTAAAGTTAAATTCTTGTGCTGAACTTGCCATTTGTTGACCATGAGCTGCAGAACGGAATTTCACTTTTTGATCCCCAGCAAAACGAACTGTATTTGTATACGGTTTCCATTGACCATCTTGATCTTGATATTCTAATGGTTGGTTTGAGCCTAATAAACGGTTTTCTAAATCATTGACATGGAATTTCTTATCTAAGTTTCCATCTTCAATTTCAATTTTATGAATTTCATCCGTTCCTACAAATGAAATTTGAATTCCATCTTTTGCATTGATTTTAGCAATTTCTTCTGATGATAATTTTAATTTTTTATCATTTACTTCTTTTTTCGTTTTGCCACCATCTAATGAATATTCCCAACGAATATCAGAATCTTGATAACGTTCATTCATTACGATAGTACCTGCATCTTTTCCATCAAAAGAGAAAGTAGCTACAGTCATATCACGATCTCCTAATAAGAAATCAGCCATTCCACGACAAACGTTCGCTTGGATATATTCTGAATCACTTACTTTCTTCATATCTTTCAATGTGCGTAAGCGTAAAGAATCAATCGCTGCTTTATCATTTGCAGATTTCATTTGAGAACGAATTTCATTCATCACATCAACAAATGGTAGTGGATAATATTTCAAGTTTTTCGCTACTTCTTTTGCAAAGCGTAAGTAATCTGCATCAGAAACATTTAATGATTTCATATTTTTTAATAAGCCCATAATGGAGTCCATATTTAGTCCTTCAACTTCTAATGCTTTTTGATATGCTTTCACTTTATCTTCTGGTGAGTTAAAGCTATTTGCTAATAAATTGTAGTAGTTTGCATTCATAAAGGCACGATAATCATTTAATGCTGCTTGAGCTAATAATACATAACTACCATTATAATTTGTAGAAGAATATTTAGGTCCCCAGAATAAGAAATCTCCACGATCTGATTTCATAAAGCCAAAGATATCATTATAAATATTCCATACTGGTTTTCCATCTTTTTTATCATAGACAAAAGATGCAGCATGTCCTGGTTGTCCACAAACTGCAGCAGGTAAACCAAATACTTGTTGGACATTAGTGTAAGTTTTTGCTAATCCACCACAAACAGAACCTTCCTCAAAGACTTGCCATAAGTGTTGAATGTTTCGGTTGGTATATTCTTCTTCACTCGCATATAATTCTTTGAAATCGTATTTTTTATTCCATTTTTCTGCTTGTTTTAAATCATGATATTCTTCTTTACCATAGTTATAGCCATCTGTATAGTTAATGTAATTATAGGCATCTAGGTAATTACGACCTTTATCTTTTTCTTTTAAGGCATAATTTGCAAACCAATTAATTTCTGGAGTGTGCATTTTAGCATTGACAACCCAACGTAATAATACAGGTGGTAATGTTTCAAAGTCTTTAATATTTCCTGTACGGATTCCTTTGGCCATTGTTCCATTCTTATATAATTTTTTGAATGAAGCATAACGCTCTGTAGCTACAGAAGGTTGTCCAGAACCTGTCCAGAAATAAATATCACTACCATGAGTAATCGCTGTCGCGATTGCTAATTTTAATAAGACTGGACTTGTGAAATCATCATGGTAATTTTTATATAATTCAGTCCAAGATTTGATTACTTTATCTGTTGAAGCTGCACGGTCCATTTCTCCTGCATGGATAAAATGAGATAAGGCATTGTAGTTATTTAATAACCAGTTTAATGCTTCGGTTGTTTCTTGGCTATTTTTAGTTAATTTATTGATTGTATGATATCCACAACGAGCAATAAAAGTACGTTGTAAGATCAATTTTTTAATCGATTCATTTAAAGTATTGTTATTTGCTGCGTATGCTTTTTTAATTTCTTCATCATAAACGCTAACTGGTTTCACCACAGCTAATGATTCTCCAGGTGCATCACTATACTCTTCTGTTGTTAACATTGGATTTCCGTAAGCAGCATGATCATCGCCATTTCCATGGTTATCATTTGCTTCTAAACGAATATATTTTGCTCCTTTAACGTTTACGCGAATTAATTTTGCTTTAGAATCAGCACTTAATACTTCGGTATGATCGACTTCTTTCCAATTTTTATTATCTTCTGATGTATATACTTTAAACGAAACAGAACCACGATTTCCACGTGAATAATCTACACCGACATACGTTTGGAAAATTGGATATTTTTCTGAATATTCTGAGATATTATATTCTACTTTTGAATAGGCATGAGCAACAATTCCTTCATCAAAAGTAAATACTTCATCATTATCCAACTTCAAGCGGATTGGCTGATTGTCCAAGTTTTTATTGACTTTCAATTCGCCCCAACCAATTTTTGTATAACAAGGGGTTAGTTTTGTTAAAGAAATACGTTCATCTTTATGTTCTTTAACTGCATCTACTGTATGTTTTTTATCATTTTCTTCTTCTGCAGCAAATGCATCGACGTTTGTTAATAAACCAACGCTAAATAAGCAACTTGCGACTGTTGTATATAGTGTTTTCTTTTTCATTTGGGGTATGTTCTCCTTTATACGTGTCATTTATTAATTCAATAGTACAAGATTCACAATAAAATGTGTTATCAATATTTTCTCATACTTTAGATATTTTTCAAAAAAATACTATTAATAAACACGGAAATTAAAGGAAAATTAAAAAGCTCAGTCGATCTTTGACTGAGCTATTTTCTATTTTTGATTCTGTTGAATATTCCATTCAATTTGTTCTCGTAATTTAGGAATGGCTTCTTTTGCTTCTTTGCTAATTGCTTTTAAATCTAATTCTTGTTGTCTTGCCGCAAAGACACAACCACAATAACATTGACGGTAAATATCATAAATTTCACACATCTCTACTGTTCTACGATAGCCATTATTCTTTTTAAAATCACTAGGTAGATAAGAGACAGCACGCTCTTCTTCTACATCTAATCCCACTTCATTGATCACTTGGCTATTTTTGTGCGGAGAAACTGTCAATGCACTAGCAAAATAGTCATAACCTAATTCTGCTGCTTTATCCGCTACAGAAGAAAGACGCATATCAAAACATAAATGACAGCGATCTCCGCCTTCTGGTGCTTCTTCTAATTTAGCTTCTTGAACCATTTGGACAAATTTTTGTGGCTCATAAGGAGCAGAAATCAATTGAATATTTGTTCCATAATCACGATTAAAATCTTGGACAAATTTTTCTTGTACTAAGCGACGACGTTCATACTCCGTTGCAGGATGAATATTAGAATTCGCAAAGTAAATATCCACATCGGCATATTTTGTTAAATATTCTAGAGTATATGTACTACAAGGAGCACAACAACTATGTAGTAAAATTTTAGGTCGAAATGCTTCTTTCTCCCATTCTTGAACCATTTTTTGTAGTACTCGATCATAGTTAATCTTTTGATTTTTGTGCATTTTATCTAGCACTTCTTTTGCTTCTATCACTATAGTTTTCCTTTCTCTTAATATAAATTTTTAATGCTATACTGATTATCAAAAGCAGCATTCCCCAATAACAGAAATAAAATTGGAATAACGATTCTGGTAAAAGGTAAATAATTGAATCTTCTGGTAAATGAAAAAGCCATTTTTGATTAGGAAAAAGTAACAAATGGAATACCGTAAATAACGGTCCAAATGCTAAAATCATTAAGCCAAAAAGAAGGAAAAATCCTTTTTGTAATGAAGAAATCCACTGTTTAATCCAATACCATTGATATTTCAAACGAAAAAGGCTCCAATAGGCTGGTAAACTTAATAAAAGACCTACACTATTGTTTAATATAAACCAAAAACGCACCTCTGCAAAATGTTGCTTTGCTGCTAAAGAAGCAGAAAAAGGAGCGAGTGGTAATGTAGATTGCCATCCTTGAAGATAAAATAATAGATGACGAAATAAGCTTTCTAATTCGCCTACAGAAGTATGTGTTTTCTGAGCAATATCAGAGGCAAAAAAGAAATCAAAGCAAAAATAACTATTCCACACCAAAAAATTACAAAAACAAAAGACAAAGAGAGTGACCCAAAATAGAGCCTGCTTTGTCGATTGTTTTCTTTTAAAATAAGTTTTTATAGTTTCCATTCATCTAATGAATTTAAAACATGAGTCGGTTGTTCTGGTAAAGTAGGTACTTGTTCTTTTTTAGTAAAGCCTGTCAATACTAAAATCGATGGAATATCATTATGAATTCCTGCTAAAATATCGGTTTCATAATTATCCCCTACCATTGCGACTTCTTGTTTATCTAGTCCTAATCGTTGAACAGCCCCTTCCATCATAATCGCTTCTGGTTTTCCAATGACAGTGGCTTTTTGTCCTGTCGCAGTTTCCAAGTAGGCAATGGATGGGCCAGCACTTGGCATTAATCCTTCATGGGTAGGAATATTGCGATCTGGATTCGTTCCAATAAAAGTCGCTCCTTTTTGAATCGCTAAAGATGCGGTACTTAATTTTTGGTATGTTAATTCACGGTCTAAACCAACCACGACAAAAGATGGATTTTTTTCTTCATAAGAATATCCATGAGCACTCAAACTTTGTTTAATTCCTTCATGACCAATCCAATAAACCGTTTTTTCTTTTCCTAAGCGATCCATATAATCTGCTGTCGCTTGGGCAGAAGTATAAACGTGGTCTGTCGTTACTTGGATAGAAAATTTCGTCGCTAACATCCGAACAACTTCTTCTGGTGTACGACTACTATTATTCGTCACAAATAAAAAAGGAATTTTTTCTTCTTGTAAACGTTCTACAAAACGTTTCCCTGCTGGAATAATTTCATCTCCTAAATAGATGGTTCCATCTAAATCAATCAAATATCCTTTATACATTGCGTTCTCCTCTTTTTTTTCTTTTCTTTGGATTTGGTTTTTTCTTATTTTTATAATTTGGTTTCTTTTCTTCTTGTTTCTTATGGTTGCGTTTTTTCGGTGGAATATAACGACCTTTTTCTCCACTTAAACGTTCTAAAACAAAATAAGGACAACCAAAATTACAATATTCATATAAATAATCTTCTAAAGTAGAAATTTTCCATTCTTTTGGTGTATTTTTCACATCATCATAGAAAAAACCACGAAGACGTAATTGTTCAAATCCCCAATCTCCCACGATAAAATCGTATTTTAATAAAAGATCAATGAATTTTTCTTGAAATACTTCTAGTTGAAACGCATCGCGATAATTTTCTACTAATTGAAAAACAACATCTTCTTGGTAGACAAAAGTCTTTCCTTCTACCGTCGAAAGCTGCCATAGTGGCGCTTCTTGAATTGGTTCTTTTTCTTCTTTCATCGTATTCATCTCTTTCTATTTTTCCTTATGTAATTCAGAAAAGGCTTCATTTAACTGTTCCATCAATTGTTCACGCCCTGCTTCATCTGTGGTTACTGTCTTTGTATCAATAGGATCACCAAAGCGAATCGTCATTTTATGACGTAACAAAATATCTTTAATAGTAAGTGGTCCTTCATATACGGCAGGAACAATCGGTACACGACTCATTTTAGCAATCAAAGCAATCCCACCTTTTAACTCTTCTGAATGACGTGTGCCAGAAGGAAAAATCATTAAGCTCAAATCTGTTTTTTTCAAACGTTGAACTGGAAGTTTAATCGCACTAGGTCCTGGATTTTTACGGTCTACTGGGAAAACATTCACTTTGCCTAATACCCAAGAGAAGAATTTATTTTTAAATAATTCTTTTTTCGCCATAAAAGTAAATTGTTTAGGTAAACAAGCAATCGCTAGCACTAATGGATCCCACCAAGTTTTATGGGGAGCCGCTAAAATATAATTCCCTTCTGGTAACTTCTCTTTATTTTCAACTTTAATTTTGCCATTTAAAATATAAAAAATTCCTTTAATAAAGGAAAATGCAACTTTGTAAAACATAATTTCCTCCGTTCTTTTCTCTGTTAGAATACCATATTTATTTCAACTTTTCATGATTTCTTCGGAGTGCTCTTCCTTTTCCTTTTTTGATTATGGTACCATAAGAAAGAATGTAAAAGAAGGAAGGATACTAATTTTATGGAACGAATAGATGATTTAAATTTCAATGGATTAAAAATTATTCAAAGTAATGAAGTATTTTCTTTTTCTATCGATGCGGTTCTTTTAGCTCATTTTGGTTATGTCCCTAAAAAAGGAAAAATCATTGACTTATGTGCAGGAAATGGCGCAGTTGGCTTACTTTGTACTGAAAAAACAAAAGCGAGCATTGATTTTATAGAATTACAACCCCGCTTGGCAGAAATGGCCGAACAAAGTATTGCTTTAAATAAAAAAGAAGCACAGTGCCATGTCCACTGTGCTGATTTAAAAGAACTCTCTCAATATTTTGCTCATGATACCATTGATGCTATTTTATGTAATCCACCATATTTTCCTGTAAGAGAGCAACAGTTACAAAATCCTAATCCGCATTTAGCGATTGCTCGTCATGAAATTTATGCCGAAATTGAGGATATTATGCAACAAGCCAGTTATGTTTTAAAAACGAAAGGGCATCTTTCTTTAGTCCATCGTCCAGATCGTTTCCTTCCCATTTTAGAAGCGATGCAAAGACACCAAATTACTCCTAAAAAGGTTCGCTTTATTTATTCAAAAATGGACCGTCCTGCAAAAGCGATGATTATTGAAGGAATCAAAAATGGAAGTAAAGAAGGATTTATCGTTGAGCCTCCATTTATCATCCAAAACGAAAATAATGAATACACTAAAGAAATGATGGATATTTTCCATGGAAAATAAAATTCACTACCTTTATGTTGTCGAATGTAAAGATCACTCTCTTTATACTGGATATACTACAAATTTAGAACGAAGAATCAAACAACATAACTCCGGAAAAGGAGCCAAATATACTCGTGCTCGCAGACCAGTTATTTTACGTTACTATGAAGAATATCCAAATGCTTCTAGTGCTTTAAAAGCGGAATATGCCTTTAAACAAAAAACGAGAGCACAAAAAATACAATATATTCAACAATACTATCCAATGCGTTCCTTTTTAGAAACAAAAGGTAATTTTTGACATTCATGGACAATCCAATGGACAAGTGCTGTTTTGACGATTAAATATGGCAATAACGCACAGAATAAGTAAATACATAGTGAATATGGTAGTTCAAAATGTAATAACATCTCGTACGCTGGCAATAAAAAGAAAATATTGGCCAATACTGAGACGATAAATTGCAAGATGATTTGTTTCCATAATGATTTGATTTTTGGATAGCTACAAATATAAGTCCAGGTAAAGACTAGATGACCCACTAAACCGATCAATACAGGCAAAGAAAAAGCTTGTATACTCCAATATAACAACGCACTTAAGATACTACCAACAAGGGCATATCGACGCTTTGTCATCTGTGCTAATAAAAGTAAGGACACATCGCTAATGTCTACCGTCAAAAAAGGAGCCAAGGGGATAATCGGGATGGCGATAAACATTAAAATTGTAGCTAGGGCACTAAAGACAATCATTTGGATTTGCTTACGCATTGATTTTATTTTCATACTAAACTCCTCTCCTTTATAACAGTAAGGGAAAGAAAAAAAACTGTCAAAAAAAAGAGACCTTTACAAAGAAAATGTAAAGGTCTTTTGTTTATTCCATTCCAGGATCATAGAAATTACCCAAAATTTTAATATTATCCGCAATCGATACGAACGCTTGGTCATCCGCTTGTTTCATTGCTTTAGATAATTGCGGTAATTCATAGCGTGTAATAACTGTAATTAAAATCGTTTGACTATCATGACGATAAGCTCCTTCTGCTCCATGAATAATCGTAATTCCACGACGCAATTGTGCTTGAATGGTATCGATTACTCGTTGTGGGTGACGAGTTACAATCATGACTTGCATTTTTTGTTGGCGAGTATAAATTGAATCTGTCATTTTTCCACTAATAAAGATGGAGAACATACTATAAAATGCATGTGGCCAACCGAATAAAAATCCAGCCGCTAAAATAATACAAGCATTAAAGAGTACAGAAATCGATCCGACACTCTTTCCTGTCTTTTTCCGGATATAAAGAGAAATGATGTCCAATCCACCTGAAGATACTCCGTTTCGCATCGCAAATCCAACACCAATTCCGTTAATCGCCCCACCAAAGATCGCACAAATTAGTGGATCATTGATTAATGGCACTTCAGGAACAATCTGAATCATCACTGCAGAAATCGTAACACTTAAAATCGTAAATAAAGTAAATTTTCGCCCTAATTTAAACCAAGCTAAGATAAATAAGGGGATATTAATTCCATAAATGACCATAGAAATAGGAACATTGATATGAAGCATATGAGAAAGAAAATTATCAATTAACTGAGCAAACCCAGTAATTCCACTAGCATAAATATTTCCTGGTTGCCAAAAAACATTCAAGGCAATCGCAGAAACTAATCCATAAGTAATCGAAGCAGAAAATTTCTGAGCATAATCTGACTGCATAATCTTCCCATCATTGCGCTGTATATTCATGATTTTATCCTTCTTTAGTTTGAACTTCTAACGCTAATTCTTCTAATTGTTGTGGAGACACTAAACTTGGAGCTTGTGTCATTACATCCATCGCTTTACTATTTTTAGGGAAAGCAATCACTTCACGAATATTATCTTCTCCTGCTAATAACATCGCAAAGCGGTCTAATCCAATCGCTAATCCACCATGTGGAGGGAAGCCATAATCCATTGCTTCTAGTAAGAAACCGAATTGTTCTTCTGCTTCTTCTTTTGTAAAGCCTAAAGCAGTAAACATTTGTTCTTGAACTTCACGTTGATAAATACGTAAAGAACCACCACCTAATTCATATCCATTTAAAACGATATCATAGGCATCTGCATGAACTTTTTCTGGAGCAGAAGCTAATAATTCTACATCTTCTGCTTTTGGCATCGTAAATGGATGGTGCATTGCTACATAACGGTTTGCTTCTTCATCAAATTCTAGTAATGGCCAATCTACAATCCATAAGAAATTAAAGGCATCATGATCGATTAATCCTAATTCTTCTCCTAATTGTAAACGAAGTGCTCCTAGACTTGCGGCAACCACATCTTTTTTATCTGCCACAAATAATAATAAGTCGCCTTCTTTTGCTCCTGTTGCTTCTAATAAAGAAGTTTGTAATTCTTCATTAAAGAATTTCGCTACAGGACCTTTCACACCTTCAGCATCGACTTTCAACCAAGCTAATCCTTTAGCACCAAATTGTTTTAAGTGTTCTGCAATTTTATCTAAGTCTTTGCGAGAATAACGATTAGCTGCTTGT
Source organism: Catellicoccus marimammalium M35/04/3 (assembly GCF_000313915.1). Classification (NCBI taxonomy): domain Bacteria; kingdom Bacillati; phylum Bacillota; class Bacilli; order Lactobacillales; family Enterococcaceae; genus Catellicoccus; species Catellicoccus marimammalium. The sequence continues at coordinate 82,099 of NZ_AMYT01000022.1, read as the reverse complement.
GGAGCACAAATAGCTTTTACTTCTCCTCCATTATGAATAGCATCTGCAAATACTTTGAAGTCGATATCTTTTAAAACATCATTTAAAGCAATTAATTCCATACCAAAGCGAGTATCTGGTTTATCACTACCATAACGACTCATCGCTTCATGATAGCTCATACGTGGGAATGGTAAAGTCACTTCGATACCTTTCACATCACGCATTGCTTTTTGAATCATGCCTTCTACTAAAGTTTGGATTTGTTCTGCACTTAAGAAAGAAGTTTCTAAGTCTACTTGCGTAAATTCTGGTTGACGGTCTCCACGTAAATCTTCGTCACGGAAGCAACGTACGATTTGGTAATAACGGTCAAATCCAGCAGCCATTAATAATTGTTTTGTAATTTGCGGACTTTGTGGTAAAGCATAGAAATGTCCTTCATGAACACGAGAAGGTACTAAATAGTCACGCGCTCCTTCTGGTGTTGATTTTGTCATATATGGAGTTTCAATGTCGATAAATCCTTGTTGATCCATATATTCACGAATGCTATGAGTTAATTTAGAACGTAAAGCTAAATTCTCATACATTGGTTTGCGACGTAAATCTAAATAACGATATTTCAAACGTAATTCATCATTAACTTTTGTTTCTTCTGTAATTTCAATCGGTGTAGTTTTTGCACGATTTAAAATATGAATTTCTGAAGCAATAATTTCTACTGCTCCTGTTTTTAATTCCGGATTTTCTTTTTCACGTTTTTGGACTGTACCACGAATTTCTAATACATATTCCCCACGACATTCATTGGCAATTTCCCATTGCTCTTCATTTCGTTTTGGATCAAAAACAATTTGTACAATTCCTTCGCGGTCACGTAAATCAATAAAGATTAATCCACCTAGGTCACGTCGTTTTTGGACCCAACCTTGAACGGTTACTTCTTCTCCTACATATCTTTCTGTAATTTCTCCACAATATGCTGTTCGAATCATTATGCTTCCTCCATCATTTCCATATACAATGCGTTAAAATCTTCATAAATTGAAGCTAATGGCACTGTTTTTTGTTCCCCAGTATTCATATTTTTCAAGTTAATTTCTTGTTTTTCTAATTCATCTAATCCTAGGGTCAATACAAAACGAGCATTCATTTTGTTTGCTGTTTTAAACTGTGCTTTTGGTTTACGATTTAAATAATCGCGTTCTACCTTGTATCCTTGGTGACGTAAAGCAAGCGCTAATTTTAATGTTTCTACGTTTACTTCTTGACCAATTCCAACAATATAGACATCTAATGAATCATCAATCGGTAATTCGATATTTTCTGCTTCTAATGTCAATAGTATACGTTCAACTCCTGAAGCAAAACCAAAGCTTGGTACTTCCGGTCCACCTAATTCTTCCACTAATCCATTATAGCGACCCCCTGCACAAACTGTAGTTAATTTTCCATCAAAAGCTTTACTATCACTCATAATTTCAAAAATAGTATGATTGTAGTAGTCTAACCCACGTACCATATTCGTGTCGATAATATAGTCAATATTTAATTCTTCTAACATCGCTTTTACTTCTGCAAAGTGAGCTGCACTTTCTTCATTTAGATAATCCAAAATAGAAGGTGCGTTCGCTACAATTTCTTTATCTTCTGGTTCTTTACTATCTAAGACACGTAAAGGATTTTGATAAAGACGACGTTTTGAATCTTCACTCATTTTATCTTGTAAAGGTTCTAAATAAGCAATTAATGCTTCACGGTAGCGTAAACGACTATCTTTATCTCCTAAAGTATTAATAACCAATTTCAAATCTTTAATTCCCAAACGAGAGAAATATTCTAATGCCATGCTAATTCCCTCTACATCGGTAGCTGGATTTTCTGAACCAAACATTTCGACTCCAATTTGATGGAATTGACGTAGACGTCCTGCTTGTGGGCGTTCATAACGGAACATTGGTCCAATGTAATACGTTTTATATGGTTTTAAAAAGTCATTCCCAAATAATTTATGTTCAACATAAGCACGAACAACAGGAGAAGTTCCTTCTGGGCGAAGAGTAATATGGCGATCTCCTTTATCATAAAAATCATACATTTCTTTTTGTACGATATCTGTAGAATCTCCTACACGGCAAACCACTTCATAATGTTCAAAAATAGGAGTTCTTACTTCTTTTACTGCATAATCTGCAAATAAGTCACGAGCTACTTGCTCTACGTATTGCCAAGCTTCCACTTTTCCTGGCAAAATATCTTGGGTTCCTTTTGGTTTTTGTAAAGCCATAATTTCCTCCTCTAGTAAAATCAAAAAATTAAATTTATCGGGAAAAAAGCATTCTTTTTTTCTTTTCCCTTTTATTTTTCCGATCTTTTCTTCTTATTATGTCTTATAGTATAGCACGAAATCCGTTGTTTTTTCTATCCTATCTCCTCTTTTTATGGTATCGTTCTTTATTAAAAAATGATAGAATAATAAAGGAAAACGTTAACGGAGGAGGAATGTCCTTTTTGCAACTGAAAAAGAAAATAAAGAAAAAATCTTTTTTTATTTTTCTGTTTCATCTAGGAATCATCTTACTTTGCGGTCTATCTATTTTTCTATGTCAAAAGCAAGAATCTGCGACAGTAGAAAATTTAGCTTGGACGATTTATGAAAAACCAAATCTCCATAGTTCTCGTATTACACAAATTCCTTATGGAAAAAAAATTAAAATTTTGAAAAAATTAGATTACTGGTATCAAATCTCCTATCAAGGAAAAGAAGGCTGGGTACCAAGTTGGATTGCAGATACAAAAGAAAAACCAAATACAAAAGAAAAAACTGCCTACACGATGAAAAAGGTAGCGTTAAAAGAAAATGATTATGAAACAAGTCCAACGCTGACCTCCTTAAGCAAAGGAGAAAAAGTCGAAATTTTAAAAGAAAAATGGAATTGGTCTTTTGTTAAAGTAAAAGATGATTATGGTTGGATTCCAAGTAGTAACCTAAGTGAATTGAAATACAACACCAATCCTGTACAAACAGAAGAACAAAAAAATAAAGTAAATCCTCGTATCCTTTATGTTCGTCAACAAGATACAAAATTACGAACAAAACCAAGTACTAAGAGCGAATCTAAACAAACGCTACGTGCTGGTGCCAAAGTAACCGTGTTAAAAAACAAAACCGATCAATGGTACTATGTACAGACAGCTAGTGGAGAAAAAGGATATATCGCAAGTTGGCTATTAACTACAGAAAACTTAAGTCATGATAATAAGCGAAAAAATAACCTCAAAGGAGCAGTCATTGTCATTGACCCTGGACATGGTGGACAAGATGCAGGATCTGTTTCTCAAGATAATCGCTATGAAAAAGATGCTACTTTAGCGACAAGTAAATGCTTAGAAAAAGAATTGAAGAAACAAGGAGCTAAAGTCATCATGACTAGAAACGATGATGAATATGTTAGCTTAGAAGAACGAACAGATATTTCTAATAAAAATGAAGCAGATGCTTTTATCTGTATTCACTTTGACTCTACAGCCTCTTCTAATGTAGCCAGTGGGACTACAACCTATTACTATCATGAAAATAGTAAAGGATTAGCGAATAAGATTAATCAACAAATTAAAAAATTACCATTACCAAATCGTGGAGTTCAATTTGGAGATTATCAAGTAACTCGTGAAAATAATGAACCTGCTGTATTACTAGAACTAGGCTATATGAGTACAAAAAAAGATGAAAAATATATTTTCTCTAAAGAATATCAACAAGACGTAGCCAATGCAGTCACAAAAGGATTACTAAACTATTTTTCAAACCAATAAAAAAAACTGAGTTCAAATGAACTCAGTTTTCTTTTTTATTTTTTACATCATTCCACCCATGTTTGGGTCATTTGTCATTCCGTTATCTGTTTTTGGTAAATCAGCTACTACTGCTTCTGTTGTTAAGATTAATGCAGCTACGCTTGCAGCATTTTGTAAAGCAGAACGAGTTACTTTTGTTGGGTCTACAATACCACTTTCAATCATGTTTACCCATTCTCCTGTAGCAGCATTGAAACCAATACCTTCGTCAACATGTTTTAATTTTTCTACGATTACTGCGCCTTCTAAGCCAGCATTCATTGCGATTTGACGAATTGGTTCTTCTAACGCACGTAAAACGATTTCTACCCCTGTACGTTCGTCACCTTCTGTTTCTGCTACTAATTTTGCAACTTCTTTTGTTGCTTGGATTAATGCAACTCCACCACCAGAAACAATACCTTCTTCTACTGCAGCACGAGTAGCATTTAATGCATCTTCAATACGTAGTTTTAATTCTTTTAATACAGTTTCTGTTGCAGCACCAACTTTAATTACTGCTACACCACCAGATAATTTAGCTAAACGTTCTTTTAATTTATCACGGTCAAATTCTGAATTTGTTTCTCCAATTTGGCTGCGGATCAATTCGATACGTTCTTTGATTTCTTCTTTGTTACCAGCACCTTCAACGATTACTGTTGAATCTTTATCTACGATTACTTTATTAGCTTGACCTAAATCAGCTAAAGTTGTAGAAGCTAATTCACGACCTAAGTCTTCAGAAATCACTTGTCCACCAGTTAAAATTGCGATATCACGTAACATTTCTTTACGACGGTCACCAAATCCTGGAGCTTTAACCGCACAAACATTTAATGTACCACGTAATTTGTTTACTAATAAAGTAGTCAAAGCTTCTCCATCCACATCGTCTGCAATGATTAATAATGGACGATTTGCTTTAATGATTTCTTGTAAAACAGGCATTAAATCTTGAATGTTAGATACTTTTTTATCTGTAATTAAGATGTAAGGTTTATCTAATTCTGCTTCCATTTTTTCGTTGTCTGTTACCATATATTGTGATAAGTAACCACGATCAAATTGCATACCTTCTACAACATCTAATTCTGTTTCAATTCCTTTAGATTCTTCAATAGTGATAACACCATCGTTTCCTACTTTTTCCATTGCAGTAGCAATTAATTCACCAACTTCTTCATGACCAGAAGAGATAGCAGCTACTTGAGCAATTTCTTCTTTAGAACTTACTTCTTTAGACATTGTATGTAAAGCATCTACTGCTGATTTTGTTGCTTTTTCAATTCCGCGACGGATACCTACTGGGTTTGCTCCTGCAGTAACATTTTTAATTCCTTCTAAAACAATCGCTTGAGTTAATACTGTCGCTGTTGTTGTTCCGTCTCCGGCAATATCATTAGTTTTTGAAGCTACTTCAGAAACTAATTTTGCTCCCATATTTTCAAAATGATCTTCTAATTCAATTTCTTTTGCGATAGAAACGCCATCATTAGTAATTAAAGGTGTACCAAATGATTTTTCTAAAACCACGTTACGACCTTTTGGCCCTAAAGTTACTTTTACTGTATTCGCTAATTTATTTACACCTTCTACTAATTTAGAACGTGCATCATTATTATATTTGATTTCTTTTGCCATTTTTTCTTCCTCTTTTCTAGCCTTCTGTTACAATTGCCATAATATCTTTTTCATGCATGACAACGTATTCTTCTCCATCATGTTGGATTTTAGAACCAGCATAAGATTCAAACATTACTGTATCATCAACGTTTACTTCCATTGGAATACATTGTCCATCTTCAGAAACTCTTCCTTTTCCAACAGCAATTACTGTTCCTAATTTTACTTGCTCTTGATGATTAGAGGTTAAGATAATTCCTCCAACATTTTTTTCTGTTTCTTTTTCCGCTTTAATGATTACGCGGTCTGCTAATGGTTTTAGCACGATGAACCCCTCCACTTCTATTTTTAGCACTCTCTTTATCAAGTGCTAACTACATTTATAATAATATCATGATTCTAATATAATGCAAGAATATCACCTCATTTTTTGTAATCGATTTCATGTTTTTTTCGTTTTCCTTAGAATACGCTTCTTTTTTTACAAAAAATCAGTAACAAAAAAGAGCAATGAAACCATTGCTCTTTTATTTATTCAATTTTTTCTAGACCCATTTTTTTGCGTCCCATGTTAAACCATGGAGATACAGTAAAGGCAATGATATCATTGACCAAGTAAACAGAACTAGAAACTAACATCGCGATTGTTGCATCGCCTTGAGCATAGGTTAATGCCCATAATATAATTTGGAAAATGCTAGAAAATGTCCACCAGAAATATTGATTATTATAGCGTAAGAAACAAATAATTCCTCCAGTGACACTTACTGCAAAACTTAATCCATCGATAACTGGACGGGGATCATTGGTAAAAGTACCAATTAAATAAGTAGAAATTCCCCAAACGACTAAAACAGAACATAAACTGATTACCCAATTTTTCTTTGTAAACTTCTTCAAATGGTGCACGGTATCTTCATTCCAAGATTTTACTGAGAAAATCACCGGTAAGTCTAATGTAATAATATAAGCTAATTCTTCTAACATCACTAAATAGTTATGGGCACTATACCCGACATAAATTTTACATGCTGCTGAAATCAATCCTAAAATTCCATTCACAGATTTTGCGGCATTGATACTTACAATACATAACGTTCCTAAAATCGTTCCGATAAAAGTAATTGTTGATAATAGCGTAATTGGTTGAGTCACATAAATCATCAACTGTGATCCGACTGCAAACCAAAATAAACAATAATTGGCGGTATGCCATCCTGTAATTTGTTGTTTAAACCAAGTCCATGGTTGGTTAAACATTGTAACTTCTTTTGTTGTACTACTCATTTAATAATCCCCTTTACATTAATAGCTTTCATGCAAGACCATATTCCGTTCTTTCCATCTTGCACCGCTTGTGTTTTTTAGTACGGGATTTATTGTAGCAAACAAAAAAAATAAAAAATAGGACTTGATAAAATAGAAAACTCCCTCATTCCTTTAAACATCATCATAAATAACTTAAAAATTTTATTTTTATTCTTATTTAATTGAAAGTTAAACCTTATACAAAGACAACATTGTTCTTTTCAAAAAATAAAAAAGGCAAGAGAAGTTCTCTTACCTTTTTGTTATTCTATCCAATCGCATCCTTCATTTCATAGCCAATTAAGCGGTTTAATTCTACTGCATATTCCATTGGTAACTCACGACTAAATGGTTCTACAAAGCCCATAACAATCAATTCTGTCGCTTCGTCTTCAGATAATCCACGACTCATTAAGTAGTACAATTGTTCTTCTGAAACTTTAGAAACGGTTGCTTCATGTTCTAATACCACATCTTGACAATGCGCTTCATTAATTGGAATTGTATCACTCTTCGAACGATCATCCATTAACATCGTGTCACATTCAATATGTCCTTGACTACCATGAGCATGGCGGCCAAAATGAACAATTCCACGATAGTTCGTTGCTCCTCCATCTTTTGCAATTGATTTAGAAACAATAGAGCTTGATGTATTCGGCGCTAAATGAATCATTTTTGCTCCAGTATCTTGCACTTGTCCTTCTGTTGCCATCGCAACAGAAAGCATCATTCCTTTTGCTCCTTCTTCCGCTAAAATTACGGCTGGATATTTCATAGTTACTTTAGAACCGATATTTCCATCTACCCATTCAACCGAAGCATTTTTATAAGCTTTTGCACGTTTGGTTACAAGGTTATAAACATTGTCAGACCAGTTTTGAATTGTACTATAACGAATGCTTGCATCTTCATGTGCATAGATTTCTACAATCGCTGCATGCAAGCTTTCACTGGAATAAGTAGGAGCGGTACATCCTTCAATATAGTGAACACTTGCTCCTTTATCGACAATAATTAATGTTCGTTCAAATTGCCCTGCATTTTCTGAATTAATACGGAAATAGGTTTGCAATGGAACTTCTAGTTGCACTCCTTCTGGAACATAAATAAAGGTTCCTCCAGACCAAACGGCAGAGTTCAACGCTGCTAATTTATTATCACTTGGAGGAACTAATTTACCAAAGTATTTTTTAAATAACTCTGGATATTCCTTTAACGCAGAGTCTGTATCGGTAAAGATAATTCCATGTTTATCAAATTCTTCTTTCATATTATGATAAACCACTTCTGATTCATATTGAGCAGAAGCTCCTGCTAAAAAGGCACGTTCCGCTTCTGGTACCCCAATTTTTTCAAAAGTATCTTTAATTTTTTCTGGTACGTCTTCCCAATCACGTACGGGACGATCACTGGCTTTTTGGTAATATTTAATTTTATCAAAATCGATTTCAGATAAATCTGGACCCCAATCCGGTAAAGCTTGCTTTTTAAAAGATTCATATGCTTTTAAGCGAAATTCTAACATCCATTCTGGTTCTTCTTTTGCTTTTGAAAGTGCACGGATTACATCTTCATTTAATCCAGTACCGGTTGTATATACGGGAGATACATCATCTGAAAATCCATAACGGTAATCTTCCATTATTCTTTTCCTTCCTTATTTTTTTCAATCATTGATTCTACTGCTTTCCAAGCTAACGTCGCACATTTCACACGCGCTGGAAATTTTGATACTCCAGATAATAATTGAGCATCTTCTAATTCTTCATTTTCTACTTCTTGTCCTTGAACAAGAGATAAGAAATCTTCTAATAGTGCTTCTGCTTCTGGTAAAGTTTTACCAATTAATACATCACACATCATACTTGCACTTGCTTTGCTAATTGAACATCCTTCTCCTTCAAAAGCAATATCTGAAATGACTCCATCTTTCATTTTCCATTGAATTTGAATGACATCTCCGCAAGTAGGATTGTTTAATTCCAAAGCATCTGTTTCTTCTTCTAACGTTCCATAATGATGAGGATGACTAGAATGATCTAAAATCACTTGACGATATAGTTGATCTAATTTACTCAATGCCATATTGGAAATACTCCTTTACTTTTTCAATTGCTTCTAAAAAGCGATCAATTTCTTCTTTTGTGTTATAGAAATATAAACTTGCACGCACTGCAGCAGGAACAGATAATTCACGCAACAATGGTTGTGCACAATGATGTCCTGCTCGAACAGCAACTCCTTCCATATCTAAGGCAGTCGCTACATCGTGTGGATGGATCCCTTCAATATTAAAAGAAATTACTCCTTTATGGTCTTTTGGATCTTTTGGTCCATAAACCGTTACTCCTTCGATGGCTTGTAAGCGAGGTAAAAGATCTGCCATCAATTCTGCCTCATAAGCTTGGATTTGGTCCATTCCTAATTTTTCTAAATAATGAATCGCTGTCGCTAATCCAATCGCTCCAGCAATATTAGGAGTTCCTGCTTCAAACTTCCAAGGTAATTCTGTCCATGTACTATCTTCTTCATAGACAAAATCAATCATTTCTCCACCAAATTCGACAGGATCCATCATTTCTAACCATTTTTGTTTTCCATATAACACACCAATACCTGTAGGACCACACATTTTATGGCCACTAAAGGCAAAAAAGTCACAATCTAATGCCTGAACATCAATTTTTTCATGTGGTGCAGATTGTGCGCCATCGACTACAAATACTGCATCATATTGATGAACTTTTTTAGCTAAACGAGCAATAGGATTTTCTGTTCCTAACACGTTAGAAATTTGTGATAAGGCAACGATTTTTGTCTTCTCATTTAATAACTCATCCAACACTTCTTCATCTAAAAATCCTTCCTTTGTAAAAGGAACATAACGTAGCACGGCTCCTGTTTTTTGTGCCACTTGCTGCCAAGGAATAATATTGGCATGATGTTCCATTTTAGAAAGGATAATCTCATCGCCTTCTTTTAACACTTTTTCAGCGTATCCACGAGCAATCCAATTCAAACTCGTTGTTGTTCCACGAGTAAATAAAATTTCTTTTGTGGAAGCAGCATGAATGAATTGACGTACGGTTTCTCTTGCCTCTTCATATTCTTGTGTAGCGGCTTCTGATAACGTATGGACTCCACGATGGACATTTGCATTATTTTCTTTATAAAACTGCATTTCTTTATCTAAAACACAAAGTGGCTTTTGTGTTGTCGCTGCATTATCAAAATAAATTAAAGGTTCATCATTTACGGTTTGTTGTAAAGCAGGAAAATCTGCTCTAATCTTCTCTACGTCCCACATATTCTTCCTTTCTTGCCCAAAGAGATAACCATTCATCATGTTTTCCGTTTTGAGCTAAAAATCCTTTGGCATATAATTGGACGGCCATTTCATAGGTCAATCCACGACTTAGCATATAATATAATTTATCTTCAGAAAGTGCACCAATCGCCGCGGCATGGTTCGCTTTTACTTCATTATTATCAATTAATAAGATAGGGTTAGCTGTACCTCCACTTTTTTCTTCTGCTAGTAATAAATCACTCTTTTGGACTGCAGAAGAATAAGGAGCATTTTTTTGAATATGACTTGTTGCATTCAATAAAACTTTTCCTTTTTTGGCAGCTAAACCACGTAAAACTAAATCACTTTCTGTATGATGATTACTTTGTAAAATTTGAACATCTACTACTTTTTTCTCTTGAGTAGCTCCATAAGTTGATAAATCAACCATACATTTTGCTCCAGAGCCTTCTACATGAACATCAATACATTCTACATGTACCCCACTGTTCAATAATTGACCACGGAAGGTTAATTGACTATCTTGTTGTAAAACAAAATCACGTTGTAAAAAAGTAGTCCCTTTTCCTTCACCAATACTTTGACTAAAGTAATCTAATTGGCTATTAGCGCCAAGAATTAATTGTACAGCTTGGTTGTTATATGTATTTCCTTTATATTCCCAATTTTCTTTTAAGGATAACTGGCAATTTTCTCCAATAAATAATATAACATGTTCCCAATTTGCCAATTGTTCTTGTAAAAATTGCAAATGAATTGGTTCTTGAATAACTGTATGATCAGGAATATATAAAAGCATTCCTTCTTCATTATGTAAAAAGTGAACCATACTTTGCTGGTCTTTTGATAATGGTTGTTCCATATAAGGACGAAGTTTTTCACTAAATACTTCATCCCAAAGAGCTTCTTGTAAGTCCATCATCACTACTCCAGCCTCAATAAGAGACATCGGTAATTGCTCTACATAGACTTGTTGCTCATTTTGAATCCATAATGGTTCATCTGAATATGCAGAAAAATCATAAACAGATCCTTCTACTTCTCCTTCTTCTACTGGATATTCTGTAGGTAAAGAATTCCAAGAAAAATCGGCAATATGACGACTTTTCGCTTCTTTTACGCAAGAAGCAACGTTTGCTTGTGCTTCTTCTAACCATAACGGTTTTGTTGTCCATCCTGTCATTATGCTTCATCCTCTTCTTTCCAAGTAGAATAACCATCGCGTTCTAATTGATCGACTAATTCCATACCTCCTGTTTGAATGATTTTTCCATCCAACATAATGTGAACTACATCAGGTTCGATATAGTCTAATAAACGACGGTAGTGAGTTACTAATAAAGCACCAAATTCTGGGCTACGCATCGCATTAACTCCTTTTGCGACTACTTTTAACGCATCTACGTCTAATCCAGAATCAATTTCATCTAAAATAGCAAACGTTGGATCTAACATTAACATTTGTAAAATTTCGTTACGTTTCTTTTCTCCACCAGAGAACCCTTCATTTAAGTAACGTTCTGCCATTTCTTCTTTCATGTCTAAAATCGCTAATTTTTCATCTAGCTTTTTCAAAAATTTCATTACAGAAATTGATTTTCCTTCTGGTTGACGAGCATTTAAGGCAGCACGTAAAAAATCAGCCGTCGTTACGCCTGGAATTTCGCTTGGATATTGCATTGCTAAAAATAAACCTTTACGACTACGTTCATCTACTTCCCAATCAAGGATGCTTTCTCCATCCCATAAAATATCTCCTTTTGTGACTTCATAACGAGGATTTCCCATTAACACGGCAGCTAAAGTAGATTTCCCTGCTCCGTTTAGTCCCATCACAGCGTGAATTTCACCTGTTTTCCAAGTTAAATTCACTCCTTTTAAAATTTCTACGCCTTGAATTGACGCATGTAAATCTATAATTTCTAAGGTATGCATAACATTCTCCTTCATTCATCTTTTCTCTCAAAAATACTTCTATTTTTGCATATATTTTAGCACATTATAAACAGACAAGCCGAAAAAATGCTTAAATCATAAGAATCTTCTCTTCCTTTTTTAATAAGAAAAGAATAAAAATTTTATTTCTCCTTATTCTTTATAAGGCAACTTTATAAGAATATGGTACACTAGTGCTATATTATGAAATTGAGGAGGTTTTTTATGGATTGGTTGTTACGATTCATTAAGGGTATGTTTATTGGCTCAGGCTTTATTTTACCAGGAATTTCTGGTGGAGCATTAGCCGCTGTATTTGGCATTTACGAACCATTAATTGCCTTTTTGGCACATCCATTTAAAAAATTAAAAGAAAACTTTTCTTTTTTCCTACCCATTGCACTAGGAGGATTAGCTGGAATTTATCTGCTTTCCTTTGCGGTTAGTTTCTTATTAGGAACTTATCAAACCATTATTTTGTGGTTCTTTGTAGGAGCAATTGTAGGTACTGCACCATCTTTATGGAAACAAGCAGGAAAAGAAGGAAGAAATAAAAAAGATTATTGGATTATGGGCATCACTTTTGTCCTTGCACTTTTATTTTTAATTTACGGAAAACACTTATTCAGCGCTTCTGTTCCTCAAAATACTTGGACTTGGATGTTAGCTGGAGGATTAATCGCTTTAGGAATTATTGTTCCTGGTTTAAGTCCTTCTAACTTCCTATTATATATGGGAATGTATAAAGCAATGTCTGACCATATTAAAGGATTAGATTTTTCAGTGTTAATTCCTATCGCTATTGGAGGACTATTAGTTCTTATTTTGTTATCAAAATTATTTGATCATATCTTTAAAGTGGCTTATAGTCAGTTATTCCACTTTATCTTAGGAGTCGTAGCTGCATCTACGATCATGATTATTCCATTAGATTATCAAGGATTTACCTTTATGGGATACTTCATGTGTGCAGTACTTTTAGGATTAGGAATTCTAGTAGGATACTTTATGGCTCGCTTAGAAGATAAGGTTGTACCGGAGGGATAAAAATGAAAATTCAAGGAAAAATTCAAGAGAAAGGAAAAGTAACTTTTATCCAAGCAATCAAAGACTTTTATAAAGGTTACATCGACTTTGGTGGACGTTCTACCCGTGGTGGTTATTGGTGGGCGACACTATTTACTTTTATTATTACACTTTTATATGGAATTGGACTTATTGCGGCTACCGCTAGTTTTATATTAAGCAATAGCTCTGATCAAATCTTAGGCTTGGTGATTATTTTAGGAGGAGCAATCTTAGCTTGGATTTTCCTCTTCCCAGGATTCCCATTAACTTGTCGTCGTATGCGTGATGCAGGAATGACCACAACGGCAATTGTTGTATTTTATATTATATCTATTGCTGTTGCTATGGTATCTTCGATTCACGAAGATAGCACTTTCTTTGCTTTTGCGACAAGCGTTATTGGTTTAGTTCAGTTTGTTATCACTCTTCTACCATCTGACCAATTGACAGCTGATAGTCAAAATCCATGGGCACAAAAATTCTTCCGTCAAAAAGAAGTAAAACCTTTGACAGGAAAAGAAGCTAAACCATCAACTGTAATTCAACGTGCAATGGAAAATGAAGATGGAACAAAAGTTGTTCCAGCCTTAGCAGAAGAAAAAGAAGTAGTAGCAAGCACAACAGAAGTTACTTCTATTCAAGACGAAACTTCTTCTACCACAGAAGAAAAACAAGAAGATAGCGTTTCTAAAGATTCGATTTCTACACAAGAAATAGAAGAAAAAACAGAAGAAAATTGCTCTTCTTGCTCTCATCTAACTGAAGAAAATGCAGATGAAAAAAAAGATTAAAAAAATAACGATGAAAACCTTTACATTTTATTATTTATCCTTTATTATAATGAGTGTAAAGATCTTGTATATTTTTCTTTCGACAGGCGCATGATACGAAATGTATCATGCGTTTTTCATCATCTATCTATTTTTTTCCTTATTTTTATAAAATGAGTTATGATAAAGATAGGAAGATGACTATCGTAAAAAGAAAAAGAGGGATGAAAATGACACAATTATACAAAAATATTTTAGTTGGTATTGATGAAGGTCCATTATCACAAAAAGCTTTACATCAAGCAATTCAATTAGCAAAACAAAATCAATCTACATTATATGTAGTTACCGTTTTAAGTGAAGAAGAAGTTACAAAAGGGACCGATGAATTCGTTGCGACAGAAGAATTTTTCAAATTGGAACGCGAACGAGCAGAAAAATTATTACATGAAGCCAAAGAAGCTTTCACAAACGAAGGGGTTACTGGAGATTGTTATTTACAATTTGGTTCCGCTAAAAAATTATTAGCAGAAACTTTACCTGAAACTTGGGATATTGATTTAACAGTAATTGGTGCTCCAGATAAACATTTAGAAAATTACTTTGGCATTGGTTCTGTGGCTTCTTATGTGGTTCGTCACAGTAAAAACAATGTCTTTATCACTAAACAATAAAAATGAAATGGGAGAAATTATGAAATATACAGTAAAAAAAATTATCACCGGATTTTTACAAGAAAATTGCTATATCGTTTCTAATGGACATAACGCTTTAATTATTGATCCAGGAGCAGATGCCCAAAAAATCATTCAATATATCCATGATGAACAATTAGTACCACGTGCTATTCTATTAACTCATGGACATTTTGATCACATTGGTGCTGTAAATGCTCTAAAAGAAACTTTTGCAATTCCTGTCTTTATGAGTGAAAAAGAAGCTGATTGGCTAGAAGATCCTGAAAAGAACTTATCAAATACTTTTAGTCCTCATCCAGTTTATGCTGATAAAGCAGAATTTAACTTGGATGTACAAAATTGTGATCGTTGCCTAGGAGATATCCACTTTACAATGATTCCAACTCCAGGACATTCAGAAGGAAGTATTTCTTTCTTATTTGATGATTTTATTATTGTAGGAGATACGCTTTTTTATGAAAGTATTGGTCGTAGTGATTTCCCAACTGGAGATGCAAACACTTTATTAAATACTATTCGTCAAAAATTTATGACCTTACCGGATGATATTATCGTTTATCCAGGACATGGGCAAGCAACAACGATTGGACATGAGCGTCAACATAATCCATATTTATAAAATAAAAATACGCCATCTTAAGATGACGTATTTTTTTATCTCATCGCAATAAACCAATATCCTAATAGTAAAATACCTAAAATAATACGGTACCAACCAAAGGCTTTAAAGTCATGTTTTTGAATATATTTCATTAAGAATTTAATCGCTAAAACTGAAACAACAAAAGAAACGACACAGCCAACAAGAAGGACCATTCCATTTCCAAAAGTAATTGTGTTTCCTTTTAAGAAAAATTTTACCATCTTCAAAGCGCTGGCTCCAAGCATCGTTGGAATTCCTAAGAAGAAAGAAAATTCTGCTGAAACATAACGGGAACAGCCAATTAAAATAGCTCCTAAAATAGTAGCTCCAGAACGACTTGTTCCAGGAATCAGTGCTAAAACTTGGAACATTCCAATAAAGAAGGCTGTTTTCCAAGTTAAACCGGGAAGTGTAGTTACTTTTGGTGTCACATTTTTATTCCGATTTTCGATAATAATAAATAAAACCCCATAAACAATTAACATCACTGCTACAGGAACAAAATGATAAAAATGTGCTTCTAGCCAGTCATCAAATAATAATCCAATGACAGCACTAGGAATACAAGCAACAATTACTTTTCCCCATAGTGTCCAAGTATCTTTCTTTTCAATTTCATTTTTTTGTGGAGAAAATGGATTTAATTTATGGAAATAAAGTAAAACCACAGCTAAAATCGCTCCCAATTGGATAACCACATTAAACATTTCCATAAAAGCAGCCGATTCTCTCATCTTAATAAACTGATCGACTAAAATTAAGTGACCCGTACTACTAATCGGCAACCATTCGGTAATTCCTTCTACAATTCCCAAAATGGTAGCCTTTATTATATTCATAATTTCCATAGGCGATCCTTTCTAATTTTATTGCTTTTTTAGCATAGCATACTCTTAAAAAAATTCCAGTCTCTTCACTGATTCTTAACTTTTTTACAATCCTTTCTCCTTCATAAAGATAAATCTTTTGGCTTATGATTAATTCATGATAGAATGAATGTAAAGAAAGGAATGAAATTTTAGAGAAAGGAGATTTGTCTCACTATCTTCCACCTTTCTTTTGGAGACAAATAGAACATATGAGTACTTCTCATCTTCCAAGCTTACATGCGGCCAGTACCGGAACTTTAATTTCTCTTTCTAAAGTTGAAGATGCATTATTCTCTTATCGTGTTTTAGGTGACGGATACTGTATTTTAGCAAAAGAATCGCAAGTAGTTGCTCCTTGTGATGGAACAATTACCATGACTTTTCCTACCAAGCATTGTTTTGCGTTACAAACAAAAGAACAAGAAACGATTTGGATTACTTTAGGTATTGATACGATTCAATTAGAAGGTAAACCATTTATTTCTCATGTTCATGTAGGGCAAACCGTGAAGACAGGAGATCTTTTATGTGAAATGAACCTTTCTCTACTTGATGAGTATCATCTCGCGCCTTACGTGATTGTAACCGTACCAGATTGTATGCAACTTCCTTTTTCGATTGCCGAACAAGAAGTTCAACAATCTCAACCCCTAACATAAAAAGCTTCACCTAGTGTGAAGCTTTTTTGTTTTCTATTTTTCCACCCAACGTAGATTTGGCGTAATATAACCCATCATTTTTCCTTTTAATTCTAAATGATGTTCTCTTTCATTAAAATCAATTTTATTTTCTTCATCTAAATATTGGATTTTATCTTTTTCCATGGCAATTTTTCCCAAATTAGACTCTACAAAAATAGCATCTTTTGGATACTCTGTACTATTCTCTAAATAAAAAACAGCATCATTGGAACAAATGCATCCAATCGGTTGATAAAGTAAAGATAGGCACTCTTTTCCTTCGCCTTTTTTTGCTGTAATATATTCTTTAGCTTTTGGTGTGAACTCGATTTTCATAAATATCTCCTATTCAAAATGTTCTAATAAACGTTGTGCAATAATGTGGTGTGTTGCTGGATGATAAGTCATTCCATCTTCAGCAATATAAGCTTGATTGCCATAACGAATGGCTAATTCATTGATAATTCCATCCAGTGCTACATATTCACATTGACAATCACGAGCAATTTCTCGTAAAATTTGAATTTTTTGATTCATATCAATACGCAAAGCACGTGTTTGTGAATTGACATCTAATAAGAAGGGTTCTAATAAGATAATTCTTCGAGTAACTGTATTTTGAATTTCTTGAATTAACTGACGTAAATTTCGGTTAAAACGAGAATATTCTTTTAATGTAGCTTGCTCATGATGTTGTTCTGCTAAAATTGCATCTTGATGGCCAGCAAAAATAATTACTACATTTGGCTTTTGCTCAATACAACGTTCATTCATCGATTCCATCATAATTTGTGAATTATCTCCTAATTGTGCTGCATTTGCAAAGCGTAAGCTTAAATCAGGATGTCTTGCATCTAATGCAGCTGCTGTAATCATAGCAAAACCACGTCCCATATCAGAAAAGTCATCGTATTTACGACCGGCTCCTGTATTTAATCCACCTAAAAATAATATCTTATCATCTTGTTCTAATCGCATAATTATTCATTTCCTTCTTCTATTGTTCCTAAAAATGGTGTATTTTGTTTTATTTTTTCTAGTAAAGAAAGTAAAGTTTCTTCTTCTTGATCAAAAATAATGATCTCTTCAATTTCATTTTGTAACGGTACTTCTGGATTTCCACAAGTTAAAATACATTGTGCATCAGAAATTTTAGTTGTTCCATCTTGGCGAACCGTAATCACAAAGTCATCAGTTGTCTCTCCTAAAGGTAAAACATAAAACTGTGCATCTTCCCATTGCTGAACGATCGATTGTACCAACGATTCTTCTTTTGGACTTGCTGGTTGTAAAGCAATTTTATGTCCTTTCGTTTGACGTAATCCTCCGTGATCATTACGTAAAACAATAGCTTCATTAGAAATTTTTCCTTGATACAATTGATTTTTCGCTTGATGAACCTTAGCTAATTCTTGTTTTTTATTGCACACTTCTAAAAATGGGATATTGTCACATAAACCAAGCATTGCTTTAACTCCTAGAATACGTTGCAATGATTGTTGCAATTGATGCTCGGTAAACACGCCAAAATGTAATCCTTCTTTTAATGCCGCAATTACAGTCTCAATCGGCTCCTCTGTATAAACCATATCACATCCTGAACCAATCGCTAAGGCATAATCTGCAGATTCTGCTGGACGAACATTTGCTACAATTACACCTGAAAATTGTAATTGTTTGCGCAACAATTGCTCTGTAATATAAGTGGAATAATAACTTGCACGTTGTTGTTCTTTTTCTTCTTCACTATACATTTGAATATAATCTGAGAAAGGAGTAGCATCCAAAAGAAGAACACTTCCTCCTTCTTTAATCCAACGACGAGCATAAGCTCCATTTTGTTTTCGCCAGTCCCCTAAGCTAATTTTTTCATCGAATAAACCATAACCCATGGCGATAACATCATTTTCAGTAACTCCTTGAGCAAAAGAAGAAAGAAATTCTCCACGATTCTTTGTCCAATAGCGAGTTTCTTCTTTTCCTTCTTTTGTCGAAAAGTTTGGTCCCTGAATAATATTTCCTCCAATTGCGCCCCATTCTAAAGCACTAACCCAACCTAAAGTATAAGCATTTTCTTCTTTACCTGTAGCGCTAATTTTCAGAGGAGAACCAATAAAGGTTCCTTCTTCAATAGCTTCTTTTGTCCCTGTTACTAACTTACTAGTAATAAAAGCTGGTACTGCATAATGAGTCTGTAAAAAACGACATTTTTCATAAAGATGGGCTTTACTATCTTTTTGTAAATATAGTCCTCCAACTCCAAAACTAGTAATTTCTTTATCTAGCGCTGAAATCTCTTCTTCTTGTGGCTGATAAAAAATTAATTGTGCTAATTTCTCTTCTAATGTTAAAGAATGAATTTTATTTTTTACCCACTGAATTCCTTCATCATCTAAATAAAATGGACTTTCATTCAAACGTACTTTCATCTTTTTCCCCTCTATTTCTAATCCAATCGATTCATTACAAATTGTAAAATAATAATCACAATCACTGCTCCTAAAATTGCAGGAATAATAGCAATTCCAGCCAAATGGAATCCCCAGTCACCAAATAATCGCTCACCAACAAAAGATCCAACTAAGCCAGCAATACTATTTTTCAAACATCCACCAGCTCCAGAATCTCCTACAATCATACTTGCGATGGCTCCTACAACGGTACCAATGATTAATAACCAAATCGTATGCATGTCTTCTTTTATCCTTCCTTTTGTACCATTTTATAAACATCATCGGAAATTTGTCCAATAATATAGTCTCCGTCACGATCTCCTTTAGTATAAATCGTTACAATATAAGGATGTGCACCATAATAAATTCCAATATCATGATAATTTTCTTCTCTAAAAGAAGAACGGTGAGCCATTTTTTCTCGTGTTGTTTTTGTTGCTAATCCACTATTTCCTGATTTCAATAACCATTTTTGAATTTTGATATATTCAGGATTATTCGTTGGATTTTCATATAATAAACGCAAATAATATAAAGCAGTTCCTGCTGTTAAGCAAGGTTCTTTCTCTTTTACTGGCTGATTTTTATCATAATATTGTTGCAAATATTGCAGCACTTCTTTTTCTCCACCTAATACTTGGACTAACATTTCATAAGCAATCGAATCATTATAGGCCAACATTAAGCGAAGAAGGTCCTCAATCGTATAACTTTCTTTTGGATTTTTATAAATTTCTCCTTCATTCACTTCTGGCGTAATTCCTTCATAAGGAATCTCTTCTTTTGGATCTAATTGCTTAGCATAAATTTTATCTGCCACAATTAATGCAACAGGAATATAAAAAGTACTTCCTGCTTGAAAAGGAATGTTTGCATTTAAAGAAAGAGTTTCTTTTGTTGTTAAATCATAAAAAGAAAATCCAACTAAAGCGGATTGATTTTTTAAAAGGCTTTGAATCTCTTCATTTAGGAGTGATAATCGTTCTTCTTCTTTTTCTTTTGCTTTCTTATACTGCATTTTTTCCTTATTTTGTTCTTGTTTTACTTCTTTTGCTTCATTTCTTTGTGTCCATTCTTGTAAATATAGTCGTCCACTTTGAAATAGAAAAATACCAACAAAAAGAAGAGCACAAAGACCAAAAAAAGAAAGTACTATTTTTTTCTTTGGTTTTTTTTCCACAAATTTACTGTTCCTCCTCTTTTATTTTGCCCTTTTATTATACCATGAAACCTAAACTTCGCTCGTCTATCTTCTTTTTCTTCACGCTAAAAAATCGTTTTTTCCCTCTTTTATTTTTTCATTAAAAATCGTTTTTAAAAAAACAAAATTGTCGAAATTAGTAACTTTTTATCCACTCTCATCATTCACTCATAAAGCTTGTTTTATGCATAAAATCAATGTCTTTGTATATTTATAATATATAAACAACAATTTTGTTTTGTATTTATAGAAATTTCCTCTCCTTTTTTCATTTACAATCAATAACAATTGACTATGGTTATCATAAGGGGGTATAAATTTGAATATAGGGTTTTTAGACATTGTTTTCATCATCTCTTTTTTTGGGATTGTCTATTATACCATTTGGGTCATTCTACTAATTATCCATTCGATTCATGATCCAGAATATCGAAAGGATTTTGAAAATATTGATCCAAAGCTACAACTCTTTGTCCTAATTCCAATGCTCAATGAAGCAGGTGTAGTTCAACAAACACTTTCTAAATTTCTTGAGCATACCCAAACACTACCACAAGTTCAATTAGGGGTGATTGATGATTGTTCTAGTGATGGGACAGCTGATTTAATTCAAAAATTTATTGAAGAAAATCAATGTGAGAAAAAAATTCATTTGATTCGTCGAACTTTTCCTAATGCGCAAACAGGAAAAGGTGATGCTTTGAATTATGGACTAGAGTTTATTCGACAAACTATCAAAGTAAAAGAAGATGAAACGATTATTGGAGTATTGGATGCCGATGCAATTATGAAAGAAGAAGACTTCCAAAAAGTTTTACTTCAATTTTCAACGGCACCAAAATTAGCATTACTACAAACAAAAGTACGGATGATTCATGCCAAAAATTGGTTGCAAAAAATGCAAGATATTGAGTTTGCAACCATTAATGATTGGATTCAACGCGTACGTAATAAAATTAATAATGCAGCCGCTTCAGGCAATGGACAGTTCATTCGTATGTCCAGTGTAGAAGGTAATGATACACCTTGGGGAAATGCATTATTGGAGGACTTTGAATTTAGTACAAATTTCTTGCTAGATAACAAAGAAACCTTCTATCGGACAGATATTGTGGTTTATCAAGAAGCCGTAGACAAGGTTAAACCATTTATTCGTCAACGTTCTCGTTGGGTTCAAGGAGGATTAGATTGTACTTTTAAATATATGAAACGAATCTTCCATAGTCCGTATTTAAAATTTTGGGCTAAATTTGAGATGATTTTCTTTATGCTTTTACCATTCTTTACCATAATGGTAGGATTTTGCAATTTCACCTCATTAATCTTTGCACTTTGTAATATTGATTTGTTTTTTAATTTGATTTTAGGTCTAACAGGAATTAATTTTTTATTAGCTACGCATACAGCTGTAAAATATTGTGGTCATGATCAAAAATTAAAGTTCAAAACAATTTTTTATTGTGGTGGAATGATGATTTATAATATTATCCTCTTTCCAGCCATTATTATTGCTTTCTATCGTAAAATTACGAATAAGAAAACTTGGATTAAAACCACACACGGCGTATCTACTGCGTCATCTTAATTTGCTTTAAAATCATAAAATGATTTTAAATAATAAATTTTTTAATTTTTAGGGGGTATGAATAATGAGTACAACACTTACTCGTACAAAAACTCGTTTTTGTGGTTTAGCTGTTGCCACACTAGCGACAGTCGCACTGGGAATAGGGGCCCATGCACAAAAAGTTCAAGCAGCAGAATTACCAATTCAAGGTGCGTCTGCCAAAGATGCAATCATTACTACAGATGATGGAAAAAATGTAACTGGACAGACAAATTTAAATAAATATGTTTATTATAATGCAAATTACAAATGGTCTTTACCACAAAATGTGACTGTGAAAAATGGAGACACTGCACAATTTGAACTACCAAATAATGTAGAAGTTCGTGTCGCAGATACAAAATTTGACGTTAAAAATGAGAAAAACCAAACAGTAGGTACCTTTGATATTAAAAAAGGTTCTCATACTGGGAAATTAACTTTTAACTCTTATTTTGCTAATCACAAAATGAAAGATATTCATGGTCGTTTATCTTTTAAAGTTAGTGGTACAGAAGAAAATGCGCCGGGTGAATGGTTCCTAAATAAATCTGGTTGGCTAGATAATGATGGAAACGCCAATTGGACAGTAGTTTATAATCCACAATCTAAACATTTAACTAATGTGCATTTAGATGATATTTTACGTAATGGACAAACTTATGTCGACGATTCTATTCAATTATGGTATGGACACGTAGAAAACAACCAATTTGTAGCAGAAGAAAAAATTACTGACCCTGTAAAACAAGGACTAGTTCATGTATCTGAGAATAATGATATTCTTTCTTTCTACTTTAAAAAATTAGATAAAGCTGTTCAACTATACTACAAAACAAAACCAAGCACAGCTGAACAATATCAAAACTTAGATTTAGTCAATGTTGTAGATGCAAGTTGTGATCAAATTGCCATGAATACAATCAGCTGTAAAATTGCAGTTGGTGGTAATGGTACTGCAGATGGTACACAAACGCCAACAGACAAACCTGACAAACCAAGCAAACCTGATCAACCAGGTAAACCTGACCAACCAAGCAAACCTGACAAACCAAGCAAACCTGATCAACCAAGTAAACCTGATCAACCAAGCAAACCTGATCAACCAAGCAAACCTGATCAACCAAGTAAACCTGATCAACCAAGTAAACCTGACAAACCAGGCAAACCTGACAAACCAAGTAAACCTGACAAACCAGGCAAACCTGATCAACCAAGTAAACCCGATCATCCAAACTGTAAACCTGATTGGCCAAACTGGCCTGGTTGTCCTGACTGGCCTTTAATTCCAAACTGGCCTGGTTGTCCTGACTGGCCTTTGATTCCAAACTGGCCTAGTTGCCCTGATTGGCCTTTAATTCCAAACTGGCCTGGTTGCCCTGATTGGCCTTTAATTCCAAACTGGCCATGTTCACCTTGCAATAAATAATAAAACGAATCCTTTGCTATAAAAGCAAAGGATTTTTTTCATAAAAAAAGTGAGCCTTCATAGAAGACTCACTTTTATTGTATTAACTGAAGAAGTGAGTTTTTTCAATTCCTTCTTCAATTTTTTCAAATGGTTTTTCAAAGCGTTCACATAACCAAATTCCTAAAACAATAGCGACAATCGCAAATAAAGCTAGAATTAAAATGTCATGTAACGCATTTGGCCAATAGATTCCTCCTGTTGATTCACGAATCAAGTTTACCCCATAAGTAAATGGAAGGAATGGATAAATCGCTTGGAAGAATGGTCCTGATAATTGGATTGGGAAGTTTCCTCCTCCTCCAGAGATAGATAATACCAGGATAATGACACACGCTGCTTTTCCGACATCTTTGAATAATCCGACAAACATATAAATCAAAGATGTAAATGAGAAAGCTACGAGTAAAGCAAAGAAGAAATACCAAACTTTATTATAGGCATAAATATCTAAAATAAAGAAGTTTCCTAAAGTTACTGCTGCTGCTTGAATAAAGGCAATCGTTAGGAAGATAAGCATCTTCGCTACATAACCTTCACGTAATGTGTAATATGTGTCAGAAGAAGCACGTGAGTTCGCATCTTCTAGTTCTCGTTCTTCTTTGGACATTGCTTTACGACGGCGACGATTTGGACCAAAGAATGGAGTGGCTGATAAAAGACTTGAACTTAATAATCCTCCTACCCATAAACAAAGTACAGTGTAGAATGGAGCACTTTGTGAACCATAGTTTGGTACAGGATAAATATTTTCTTCTTTTAATTTAATTGGATCTTTCATGAAGTCCACTTCTTCTTTGACATCATTCTTCAACAATTTAACAATGTCTTTTAAATCTACTTTTGTAGCACCATCTTCCATTTTCTTCGCTAACTTACGGATGGATTGTTGTAATTTTGGCCATTCGCTGTTAATGATGGCAGAAGTAGTATTTAAAGCAGAAGTAATAGTTGGTAATTTTGCATCCACTACATTTAATAAGTTTTGTAATTTTTCTTCCATATTTGGTAACGCACCAGTTACAAAAGCACTCGCTTGATTTAATTTATCTCCAATTAATGGTAGTCCTTCTTGATAGAATTTTTGACCACCTTCAATACCAGCAATGATAGTTGACATATTTTCATTCAATAAAGTACTTGCATCATGAACTTCTTGTCTTAAGCTTGGTAATTGTTTTTTAAATTCAGTAATTAAATCATTGGCTTCAACTAATGTTTTGTTTGCATTTTTCAATAATGGAACCAAATCAACACCTTTAATTTTAGCTGTTACTGATTTTGCATCTTTCAATGTAGCTTGCAATTCACTAGCAATATTCGCTACTTTTTGTGGTAAATTAGCATTCGCTACTTCTTGAATCATCCCTTGAATTTTCTTTGATAATTCATTGACTTGTTTTAACGCAGATTGAATTTCAGCGACAGAAGCATGTTCTACCGTTTGATCAATTCTATTTAGATGTCCTTCTAAATCTTTATTTACGGTCTCTGCTTGTTTTAATGTATCAATCAGAGATTGCAAATCATGATTTCCACCTGCTTGTTGTAACTGCTCTAAAGTACCAATCATTCCAGAAAGCATGCCATTCATTTGTGCCAACTGTTGATTCATTGATTGGACAAACTTATTAACATCTGCTTTATCTTTATCGGTTAGGGCATTTCCTTGAACTAAAGCATAAAGACGTGCACTTTCTGTTTGGATATTTTGGGCAATTCCATAGACCAAAGATAAAGAAGTATTCACAGACTTCGCTACTTGCGGTAATGCTTTTTGTACAGCAGATACTTGATCTTGTGTTAGATTTAAAAATTGATTGGCTTGATTTAACGTTTGGTCTACCGCTGGTAAAATATTTGCTGCTTTTTGAATTACTTCTTTACCAATTTGTGTAGTTTTTTGTGCGTTATCTACTGTATCCACAATTTTATCAAAGTTTTGATCAAGCATTGATAATTGTTTTCCAGCATTTTGAATTTCTGGAATCTTACTTGGTAGAGTATTTAATACAGATAAATCTTCTACTAATTTTGGATAGTTTTCATCTACTTTTACTACCCCTTCAGCTGCTTGATTTACTTTTGGTAATGTAGCATTCACAAAGTCTTTCGTTTTCTCGATATTTTCTGAAATTTTTGGCATATTTTCGTCTAATTGTACAACGTCTTGAAGGTAGCCATCAATTTCTGACAAATGATCATTCGTATATAAGACTAAGCTTCGAACTTTTTCTACATCAATTAAGTGACTATCTAAATCAATTCCTGCTTTATTGGCCATCGAGAAAATTGCTTTACTGACCGTCCCAATGAATTGTTGGGTAATCGTTTCTTGGATAGTTCCTGCTCCTTTATCCGTAATTTTTGGAGCAATCGCATTAATTTTTTGGTTGACATAGTACTGAATCTCTGGTTTTTCTATTTTTCCTCGTAGAAAACTCATTAAACAATCGGAAAAGTCTTTAGGAATATAAATCCCTGCATAATATTTCCCAGATTGAACACCATCGACTAATTCATCTTTAGAATCAACAAATTTCCAACCGATTTTGTGGTTTTCTTTTAAGTTTTTAACCACTTCATCTCCGATATTTAAATCTAATTTTTTCTTTCCTAGATCTAATACTTGAGTTTTATCTGCACTATATACGGCTACAGGTAAATCTCCTGTATTACTATATGGATCCCATAAAGCCTTAATATTAAACCATGCGTAGAAGCAAGGTAAGATTAATAAGGCTAAGACCATTAAAATTGCCATTTTATTTTTAAAGACTCTTTTCCAGTCATCCATATAGAGATCAGAAACATGTTTAAAAAAATTCAATTCATCCACCTCTATACTCATATTTTTACGTTACTTATCTATTATACTATTTTTTGTATGATATTTCTCATTTCTTGCTAAAATAATGATGAAAAAATTTATTTTAGTTTTCTAATCTCTTCTTTTTATCATTGCCAAAATAGTTTTTTACAGATATAATGATAGTTGTTACTATGTTCGTATACAACCGAATGTAAGATTAATGTGGGAGGTGAAATCATGCCAAACATCGAATCAGCAATCAAACGCGTACGTACAAGCGAAAAAGCAAATGAAAAAAATTCAGCACAAATCTCAGCTATGCGTACTGCCATCAAAAAATTTGAAAAAGCAGTAGAAGCAAAAGCAGATAACGTACAAGACTTATTCAAAGAAGCTACTCGTGCTATCGACATGGCTTTATCAAAAGGTTTAATCCACAAAAATAAAGCAAACCGTGAAAAATCTCGTTTAGCATCTAAATTAAGCAAATAATAAAAAATCGCAGTCTTCTCACTGCGATTTTTTATTTTATAAACGACTTAACAATAACTCGAATAAAAAGTCTTCATCCATTCCCGTTGATTTTAACGCTTGTTCTACTTCTACTGCATAACGATACATCGTTTCTAGTTTTTTCAAAGAAACTTGCCGAGTCTGTCTTTTTGCCAATTCAATACGATAAGGATGAATACCTAATGCTTTTTGCATTTGTTCTTTCGAATATCCTTTTTCCTGTAAAATTTTTACCTGTAATAAAAGACGAATTTGCATTAATAACAAATAATTCATCTTAATTGTATCTTCTCCTTGTACTTTTAATTGGCGATAAATACGCACTGCTTCTCCAACATTTCTTTCTAATAAGTGATCACTAATCGCAAAGAGATGCTCTTCTAAATTAGGCTCAATGGTCGCATCAATGCCTTCTTTTGTAATCTCTTGTTCTCCTGTACTATATAAGAATAATTTTTCTAACTCTTTTTTGATTTCATCGCGCTTTTGTGGCAAACGTTGAAATAAAAATTGTAAATTTTCTTCAGAAATGGCATAACCTTGAGTTTGAATTTGCTGACGTAAATAATTTTTCCAATCTTTTTCTTTCCATTCCTCTTGTGTAACACTCACAGCTTGTTTTAACACTTGTTTTGTCACTTGTTTTCTTTTATCAAGTTTTTGTCCATCACAATAAAAAATCAGGATTACTTCTTCTGGTAACTGTTGAGAAAAGGCTTGGAAGGCTTCAATTTCTTCTTTTGGTACTTCTGTTTTGGTACTTAAAAAAGTACAACTTTCTAAAACAATGACTTTTCCTTCTCCTAAAAAAGAATAGCTTTCTGCTTCGGCAATTAAAGAAGGAAGATCTTCTTCTGGAAAACGAATCCACTCTGCTTCTGGTCTTTGTTCTTGAATGATAGCTAATAAGCGCTCTTTTTGTACTTGATCAAGATCTTGCCATAGATAAAAAGGAGCGATACTCCCCTCTTGCATTTGCTTTTTCGCTGTTGTGTAATTCATTTGTTTCGCCCCTTTCTATTCTTCATTTATTATAGTCGATTTCTCTTTTTCTATCATCTTTTCTTAAGGAATAGCTACTTGAATTTTTTCTTTTCCTAATAACGAAACTTGATAGGTAATCGTTCCTTGTAGATCAGTACGATAATAAGGAATTTTTTCTTTTTTTAAAACCGCTAATACTTCTGGATGAGGATGATGGAAGCGATTATGGTAGCCACAAGAAATCAAAGCTATTTTTGGTTTCCAAGCTCTCAAACAATTTTCATCACTTGAAGTATGACTACCATGATGCCCTAATTTAATAAAATCTGTCGTCAAAGAAGGTAATTGGTTTTCTACTTCTTTTGGTGCATCTCCTAGTAATAAACATTTTCTTTTTCCCAGATGCACTTGTAAAACCAAAGAGTCCTCATTACGTCCACTTCCTTCTTCTTTAGGCCATAAGGTTTTCCAAGTTAACGTTTGATTTTTTTCTTGCTTTCCAGCAATGAGCGGAACAAATTTTGTTTTTGGTTGTATTTTTTGCCAAGCTGCTTTTTCTCTAGCAAAAGTGCCTTTTTTATCACAGCCTAAAGAATACATCACCTGCTCAACTTGAAAATTTTTAGCTAAAGCTACCATATTTCCCATGTGATCCCAATCTGCGTGAGTAATAAATAACGTTTTAATCTTCCATACTCCTTTACTTTTCAAAAAAGGAATTAAATTCCTCTCTGCATCTTCCCTTTTGGGTCCTTGTTGACCAATTTTTCCTCCACAGTCCACAAGATAATGTTCTTGAGCATAATGAGAGCCAGAAAACAAAATGGCATCTCCTTGTCCAATATCAATGACATTCATTTCTTTTTTCAATGTGCAAGGATTGAGGATGAATAGTAGAAGTAGCATCCACCACAATCCCTTTGTTTTTTGTTGGAAAAAACGCCTTTGCCAATACCACAAAAAAGTAACTAAACAAAGACAAAGAAGAATACTAGAAAATGGTTTTAGGGTCAAAGAAAAATTATATTGATTACCAAAAATAACCAATTGGTCTAACTGTCGTAAGGCATTCTCTACTAATTGCTGTAGGGGAGCAAAAGAAAAGAAAGAGAAAATAAAAAAATATCCAAATAAAAAAGGAATTAAAAGATAGGTAAATAAAGGAGCAAAAATAAAATTCCAAAATGTACTCCAAATCGAAACTTCAAAGAAAAAGCGAGACATGACTAGACATAAGAGAAAGAAAAACAATAATGAACCATGCTTTTCTTTTTCATAAAAACAAAAGTAAGCAAATAAACTTAACAAATAACTTAAAACAGCTCCTACTTGAAGTCCAAGACTTGGACAAAAAAGCCAATGACAGCAAAACGCTAAGCCCCATGTCTCATATAGAGTAGGCTTTAAGGAAAAATGCTGAAAAATACGTAAAAAAATATATTGCAAACCACTACGAATAATTCCAATTCCTTGCCCGCAAAACCAATAAATATTCCATAATAAAACTAATTCACAAAAGAAAGTAATTTCTCTTGGTAAATGACATTGCCATAAAATTTTACGCACTACCCAAACCATTAATAATACTTGTAATCCAGATAAGCTTAATAGATGAATCACACCTAATTGACGATAGGCTTTTTTCACCTCTCCTTCGGTCATATTTTTTCCTAATAATAACTGATTAATATATTTTTGTGTACAAGAAGGAAATGCATGCACCTTTTTTTGAATCCAAAGTTGCATCTTTTGGTGCCAAGAAGGAAGAAAAGGAGAACAAACTGTCACATCTTTTCCCATGATTTTTCCTGCTAGATGCTTTCCTCTAAAATATAAGCACTCATGAAAGCCATGTTGGAATCTAGCTTTTTGTCCATTTTGTACCACTCCCTTTATTTGCCAATAAGAAAAAGGAGCAGATGGAACTTTCTTTTTTGGTAACCATAATTGATATTCTTGATTTTTGTATTCTACGATTAAAGACGTTTGATTTTCTTTCTCTTCTTTCGTTTCCCACTTTGGTTTTACTAGCCATGAAACTTCTTGTTCTTGAAAAGGAGCTTCTATGATTTTCTTTTCTTCCAATAATAAAAAGGATGCAAATAGACATACTATTACTAATAAAAGATGCTCTTTCTTATTTTGAATTTGCCACAGACGAAGAAAAACAAGTACTGCTAATACCAATCCTAATCCTTGATAAGAAGAGGAAAGAAAAAACCAAGAGACTCCCCAAAGTAAAAAAGCAAAAAGAGGACTTTGTATTAGTATCCGTTCTTTTTCGATCATAGAACTAACGCCTTCTTTAATTTTTCTACTGTTTTTTCACCAAAACCATCAATATTTTGTAGCTCATCTAGCGACTGAATTTGCCCTTTCTCTTCTCGATATTGAATAATTTTTTGTGCTTTTTTCTCGCCAATTCCATCAATCGTTTGTAGTTGTTCTGAAGTCGCTTGATTAACCGAAATTTTTCCTCCTTCTTCCTCCTGTCCACTGTCCTTTGCTCCCCCTGCTGAAGATGAATTGGTTTGGGAAGTAGCAGTTTCTCCTTTTGGATAGCGAAGCCAATCTTTTTTCTTCTCCCCTTTTTTAGGAATGATAACCGTCATTTCATCTTGTACTTTTTGTGCCAAATCTAAACGATCTTTTTCTGCTGCTTTCGTTAATCCTCCTGCTGCTTGAATCGCATCATATACTCGATCTCCTTCTTGTAAAGGATACATTCCAGGATGCTTTACTTCTCCTTTCATATCTACATAGATTTTTTTAGTTGTAGATTCTTCTTTCAAAGAAGCACTCGTTTCTCCAGTATCTTTTGCCAAAGAGGTTGCTTCTGTTGATTCCACAGGATCAGAAGGGGCTAATTCTTGAGGTTCTCTTTTTGATCCCAAAAACCATATTCCTCCGCCAACCACAAGAACGATGATGATAAGTAAAATTAATTTCTTTTTCTTTTCTTCGATTTCCATTTTCCTCACCTCATCTATTTATACAAAAAAAAGAAGCAACTATTTCTAGTTGCTCTTTTCTAAATAGTGGATGGCATCTTGTACAGTTTTTACAGGCACCACTTTCATTTTTGTATGAATATCTTTAGCCGTTTTTTTAGCTTCCGCATAATTTGATTGGAAATCTTTTGGTTTTTTCCCTAATTCTTTTGGCCATGTATCATCTGGCGCTAAAAAGATTTCTGCTCCACTAGCATCTGCAGCTACGATTTTATCTTGAATTCCACCAATCCGGCCAATTGTACCATCTGGATAAATTTCACCTGTACCTGCAATTTTACGTCCTTTTTGCAAATCTTTATGTGTTAGTAGTTCATAAATTTGCAAAGTAAACATCATTCCAGCCGAAGGACCGCCAATATCTCCTACGGTAAATTTAATTTTTTCTGGCGTTTCAATTTTTGTTTTGGTTACTAAACCAATTCCTAGTCCAACTTTTTTTGTGGCTTTAATTTTTTTCAAAACCCCAGTAATTTCTTTTTCTTTCCCTTCTTTTTTCACTGTAAGGGTTACTTTTGTTCCAGCCTTTTGTTTTTGTAGATAACGAATCATTTCATCAGCAGAAGAGAAAGACTTTTGATTGATTTTTGTAATCCAATCTCCCACCGCTAATTTATGGTAAAAATCAGAATCCTTTTCTACATCTAAAACATAAATTCCATCATATTTTAAATGATAAGGTTTTTTAGCTAGAGATAAAGCCACTTTTTTGGCGATATTTTGCGAGGTTTCCATATAATATTGTTGCATTTGGTCATATTCTTTAGAATCAGTATCTTTTCCCATGACCTCTTCTTTTTTCATCACTTGCATATAAGGATCTTTTTTTGCTTCTAAATAAAGGTAAGGAGTGGCTTGACGCAACATCACAGTGGTTAAATAAAAATCTCCCTTTGCTTTTTCTTTTTTTCCATTGACGGTTACCATTTCTGTCAACGGCTCAGCGCTACCTGGAGCTTCAATTACATAATTTTTTAATGGAAAACAAAAGAAGAAAATAGCTCCCACTCCTACAATTAAAAGAAGAGCACTGATAATATACCATAGAGAATGACGTTTCTTTTCTTTATCCATTTTTTCCCCTTTCTGCTTCTAATTCTGTCCAAATTTCTTTTGGCACATAGGATTGATACTGCGTCCCATAAGAGAATAGTTCACGAACATAGGTGGAAGAAAGAGTTAGATATTCTTTTTTGGCGGGTAAAAACAAAGTATCTACCCCTCCTAACTCTTGGTTCCACTGACTCAATGTCCACTCATTTTCAAAGTCATTCATAGAGCGAATTCCTCTTAAAAACACGGCATTTGGGTATTCTTTGGCTATATCTACTGCCAATTGATCTTTATTTTGTATCACTTGAACATTAGAAAAAGAAGCAACACTTTTTTCTACACAATTTTTTCTTTTTTCTAAAGAAAGCCAAGAGGACTTATTACGATTTTGTGTCACCACTACAATGACTTTTGCAAAAAGTTGACTGGCTCTTTGGATGATATCTAAATGTCCTAGAGTAATTGGATCAAACGAGCCACTATAAATTGCTATTGTCATTCTATTCATCCTTTTCATATAAGACAATTTGAGTAATACCATAAGTAGCACGACGGCGACAGTATAATCCTGCAATTTCATCAGGTAACTCTACGGTTTTGGCATCGACTTCGCACATAATAATACCCATATCGCTTAATAATTGATTTTCCATAATAAAGGTTAATTGTTTCTCAATTTCTTGTTTTGCATATGGGGGATCTAAAAAAATCAAATCAAAGCTTTGACGTTGAGCTGCAAATTGTTGCAATGCTTGATTTGCATCCTGTTTTAAAATCACTGCTCGGTCAGCACAACCTACCAATTCCATATTTTCTTTGATGACTTTAATTGCTTGATAATGATGATCAATACAATACGCTTCTTTCATACCGCGAGACAAAGCTTCAATTGCTAAGCCTCCACTTCCACTATATAAATCTAAGCATGTTCCTCCATCAAAGTAAGGGCCAATCATACTGAATACAGCTTCTTTTACTTTATCTGTTGTGGGACGAGTTTGTTTTCCTTCTAAAGATTTCAAACGACGACCACGATATTCTCCAGCAATGACTCTCATGTGTTATTTTCCTTTCTTTTCTTCTGAATAATCTAAACGAATTTCATCTTTTTTAGAAGGTTCTACTTTTAAGACAAAATGTTGTTGTTCTAAGGCAGAAATAATTTCGTCCTCTTTTTCTTTTTCCACATAAATTAACGCATATTGATTCTTTTTGGAAACATAATGAATCATTCCGTACGATTTAATATGACGAATGTATTTTAGTCGTTTCACAAAAACACATAAGCCAATACGTTTTGTGCGTTGAAATTCACTTTCTCTAATGGTGGGTACTGTGTCCATGACAGTTTCCTTTACAGTTTCGTTCACCCCATAAACCTCCTCCCTCAATCATAATTGATTCATCGATGGTGTGAACCATTTTCTCTATAACAGTATAATATAGTTTTTGCCAATCCAAAAGCGCACGACGATAAGCAGCTACTTCTGGTAAACAATCATACGCTCTTTTTTGGGCATAAAATGCTCTTCTTGCTTCTTTATACCCTGGAGCATATTTCCCATATTCCGCAATTTGAAAAAATTTCTTTTGAGCATCTACCACTGCTTGATAGCTCATTTCCACTTCTTTATTTTTTAATTTTTCCTCTGCTTTTTTATAATTTTGATAGATTTCACTTTTAAGCAGTGCCTGACTTAATTGATCTACACTTTCTTCTAATTGAAAATATTCTTCATTATAAATCATTGATAAAAAAAGATGGACGAATCCGTCCATCCCCTCCTTATTCGAAAATTTTTAAACGTCTTCTTTTCTTTGTGGATAAACGATAATCTCTTTCGGTTGCACTTACGTTTAAGGCTAAGCCAACTCCAATCGAAAGAACAATTAAACTCGAACCCCCTTGACTGATAAACGGGAGTGTTACCCCAGTTAAAGGAATAATACCAACTAATCCACCTAAATTGATAAACATTTGAATAAAGATCATCATACTAATTCCGATACATAGATAAGAATTAAAACGACTTTGTGCTTTAATTCCAATGTATAAAATACGAAGAACTAACAATAAAAGTAGGCCGATAATGAAAAGACCAAAGAACATTCCTAGTTCTTCTACCGTAATGGAAAAGATAAAGTCGGTTTGTGCTTCAGGTAGGAATCCTTTCTTTTCAATACTGTTTCCTAAACCTGTACCAAACCAACCACCATTACTTAACGCATAGTAAGAATTAATTAACTGATGTCCTTCTCCTCTAGCATAATCAAATGGATGTTGAGCTACTAAAAAGCGCGCTTTTTGATATTCTTGCATCGGTAAAATATATGGTAAAAAGAAAATCCCCAAAACCGCTACAACATAGAAAAGTAATGTCGCGGCTCCTGAAATTTTTGGACTTTCTCCATTACATACCAATAACGCTAAAATTAAAAGTGCACAAATAACAACCCCACCATTATCTGGTTGTAAACGAATTAATAGTAATCCAAAGAAAGTAAAGAACCAAAAATGCCATTTTCTAGCAAAGGTCCAAAACTGACGATAAGTCAAATAACGAGCCATCATAATTACTAATGCTAATTTAAATAGCTCTAAAGGTTGGAATTGGAATCCTGGTAAAGAAATCCATCCTTTCGCCCCATTAATTCTTTGACCAAAAAGTAAAACATAGACTAATAGTACTAAAACAAAATAAAAAAAGTAATTGACGAGTCGACTATCTCGGAAAACCTTAATTTTCATTGTGTAAATCACGCCAATTAAAATCAACGATAAAATAAAAAAGATTAATTGTTTACTTGCGGAGCTCCACATCGGTAATCCTTCTTGTAAAAGACGATAAGAGCTGGCACTATAAACCATGATTACCCCTGTAACTGATAAAATCAAATAAGGAAGTAAAATAAACCAATCCACTCGTAAAAATTTATCTCGAATTTTTTGTTTATGTTGATGTTTTTTTGTTTCTTCCTCTTTTTTTTCTTCTTTTGAAATGATACTCACCCCAATCACACCACTTTTTACGCTTCAAATCGTTATTATTATAGCACAATATCAGGAGTGCATTTCTTTTTTTACTAATTTTTTAAGTTTTGGTAGGAGTTTTTGACATTGTTCTTCTGTTTCTTCCTTCGTACCATTATTATCAATTTGCCAAGTCGCTTGTTTTTGTTTTTCTTTAAGTGGCATTTGGCTTTGCATTTTTTGTTTCACTTCTTCTAAAGAACAATGATCTCTTTGTTGTAATCGCTCTTGTTGAATCGATTCTTGGACATGAACCACAATAATGGCATCCATATCTTGGTCATAATTTTGTTCAAATAATAATGGCATATCAAAAATTAAATGCGAAGCTTGACTCTGATCAATTTTAGCTTGGAACCCTTGTTGTAAGTATTGAGCCATAATTTGATCTAATTTTTGTCGTTCCGTTTCATCGGCAAAAATATGACGACCTAATTTTTTTCGATTTAAAGTCCCATCTGTGTGTAAATATTCTTTACCAAAAGTTTGGACAATTTCTTTTAATGCTGGAGTTCCTGGCAAAACAATTTCTCTTGCGACACAATCTGCATCTAAGATTTCCATTCCTTCTTTTTTTAGATATTGAGCCACTGTGGACTTGCCACAAGCGATATTTCCTGTTAAGCCAATTAAGATTTTATCGGTTGACAGTTTGGACAAAAGTGCGTCCCCCTTCCTCCAACTTTAATTTTTTCAATTGGGGTCTGACATCGTGGACAAGGTTCTCCTTTTTTTCCATACACTTGTAATTGTTTTTGGTAAGCTCCAGACTTCCCTTCCGCATTTTTATAAGTGTGGATTGTTGAGCCTCCTGCTTCAATGGCCGCCTGCAAAATTTCTTGACTCGCTTTTAAAATACTTGCACTTTCCTCTTTTGTAATTTCATTCGCTTTTGTTTCAGGATGGACTTGAGCTTTAAATAACACTTCATCGACATAGATATTTCCTAAGCCACTAATTACTTTTTGGTTTAGTAATACACTTTTAATGGCTGAACGATATTTTTTTAGTTCTTGGTAAAATTCTTCTTCGTTTTTATCCCAAGGCTCTTTTCCTACATGGGACAAGGCTGTAATCAAAGCTTCTTTATTTGGTAAATAGCACATTTTACCAAAAGCGCGCACATCTTGATAACGTAACTCTTCTCCATTGTCTAAAAGAAAACGAACATGCGTATGTTTTTCTAGAGGCTCGTCTTTTTTTGTCACTCGATATTTTCCTTCCATACGTAAATGACTTAATAAATACCCTTCATTCAAAATAAAAATGATATATTTTCCATGACGAGCAATTCCTTTTATCGTTTTTCCAACCATTATTTGGCGAAAATCTTCTTCTTTTCCTTCAATAATCGAAGGTCGAGTAATGATTACTTCTTTAATCATTCTGTTTTGTACTAAAGGACGTAATCCACGGCAAACGGTTTCTACTTCTGGTAATTCTGGCATCTTATTTCTCCTTTACAACCGCTTTTAATTCTTCAATGATTGCTTCTGTTTCTTCTAAAGAGTAAGCATTTGCGCCACTAGCTAAAGGATGTCCTCCTCCTTCATGAGCTTTAGCCACTTCAACGATTGGCAATTCTTTAGAGCGTAAGCGACAACGGTAATTTCCTGGATGAGCTTTCTTTTCTAAAAATAGTACCCAAACTTTTACTTCTTTAGCATTCCCCATTAAACCAACACAAGAAGCTGTATCTTCATGCTCTAAGCCAAATTGTTCAATCAATTCATTGGTAATATAAAAATAACCCACTCCTTCTTCGGTGCATGTGAAGTGGTCTAATAAATAACCTTCTAGTTTTAATACTTTACGTTCTTTTTCGATAAATTGACGATTTAGTTTTGCGACATCAAAAGGTTGTTTTACTAATTCACTTACGACTTCAAAAGTGTGACTTGTTGTATTGTTAAATAAAAAGCGACCTGTATCCCCAACAATTCCTGCATAAAGAAGATAAGCTACTTTTGGAGTTAAAGTTAATTCTTCTTTGAATTGATGATAAAAATCATAAATAATTTCACTTGTACTACTTGCTTTTGTATCTACCCATTCTTCATCTGCATAATGATCTTCATTAGGATGATGGTCAATTTTTAATACTTTTTTAGCTAAAGGTAAAAAATCTTTTCCATCAAGGCGATCAAGATTGGCAGTATCGGTTGTAATCAATAAGGCATCTTGAAAATCTTCTTCTTTTACTCGATCCATTTGATTCAAATATTGTAAATCTTTAGACATAGAACCAAAGCATAAAACTCGTTTATCTGGAAAAGCTTGACTTAATAAAGTTGCCAATCCTCCTTGAGAACCTAAAGCATCTGGGTCTGGATGGATATGACGGCAAATAATAATTGTTTGTGCAGCTTTAATTTCTGTCCATAAATTTGTAAAATCCATAAAATCCTCCTAAACAATATGTGCTACAAAATAAGCTTTTGTAACGACTTCTTTACTATGATAAATTTCTACTTCCATTTTAATAAAATTTTGTTGCATCCCTAAAATTTTTGCTTCTAATTCAATTTCTGCAGCTACTGGAATTGCTTTAAAAAAATGCACATTTAATTCTTCTAATTGTAAATCATGCGCAATGTATTCTTCTTGTACTTTTCTTTTAGCTACAGCTACAATTAATTCTGTTAAGACACTTTCTGCCAAAGTACCATCACTATGAATCATTCCTGGATGTACTTTAGCAGCAAAACGAAGATGACCATCTACTGTCATACGTTCTTCTAAAATGGTATGGAGCGTATCAAAAATTGTTTTTTGTTTTAAATGTTGATTTTGTTTTCGTTTTTCAATGCCTTCTAGCATCATTTCTTTAGAAACGAGTCCATCAATCACCCCATTTTCTTTAACTACAGGTAAATAAGAAAACTCATCCCAAAGCAATAAATGAGCTACGCTAGCTACATTAGAATGATTGCGGACAAAAACAATCTTTGTTTGCATAATTTTCCCTAATGGAGTATTACGAGGCTTCCCTTTTACTTCTCGTTCACTCACTAGTCCTTCTACCCTTTTTTGAGCATCCACAATTGGAATTACTTTTTGGTTTTGGCAAATCGCCTCATAATCAGCGACCGTATTTTCTTTTTCTAAAGTAATCGTTTGTTGCACTGGAATTTTGACATCTTTTACTTGAATAATTGATTGCATCAATTTTTGTTCCCCTAATGCCTTATTGATCATTGTTGCTACAGTAAAAGTATCATAATTCGTTCCAATCACTGGAAATTGATAATATTCACTAGCTGCTTTAATTCCTTCACTAGGTGGGAAACCTCCTGTAATTAAAACTGCCATTCCTTGTTTTAAAGATTCTAATTGAATATATTCTCGATTCCCTACAATCATTAGAGCATGAGGTTTCATGAATTTTTTCATCGTTTCCTCTTCCATTGCCCCAATCATAAAATATTCTAATGGCTTTTCTAAATAATCTTTACCACTATATACAACCCCATCAATCATTTTAACAATATCTGCATAATGAAGTTCTTTTTTGAATGATTCATTACTGATACGCACAGTTCCTACACGTGGAATAGTAGAAACAATTCCTTCTTCTTTTGCTTTTTGAATTCCACGGTAAGCGACTCCTTCACTCACATGTAATAATTGTGCTAATTGACGTACAGAAATCTGTTGCCCGGGTGTTAAGTTCCGAATATATTCTTGAACATGATCTTGTTTTTTTGACATCTCATTCCCCCTAACAAAAGAAAGACTGGAAATCCAGTCTTTCTTTTATGATTTATGACGACGTTTTCTTTGTGGATTTGCTTCCATAATTACAGGTAAAATTACTGGACGGCGTCTTGTTTGTGCAAATAAGAAACGACTTAATTGGTCTTTAATGTCTTGCTTCATATCTGCCCATTCAAAGTCATCCTCTGCCAAATAATGCTCAATGATTTGCGTGACCATTTGACTCGCTTCTTTTAACAATTCTTTACTTGCTTTTACATAGACAAAGCCACGAGAAGTAATTTGCGGTTTTGTAATAATCTTTTTCGCTTTGCGATCGATGGTTACCACTGTAATAAAAATTCCATCTTCAGATAAAATTTTACGGTCTCGTAAAACGATATTTCCGATATCACCAACACCTAACCCATCAATCATGACATTTTCTGCTGGAACAGAACCTGTCATAACAAATTTTTGTTTTTTCTCATCCCATTCAATAATATCGCCACAAGAAGCAATAAAGATATTAGACCAAGGCATTCCTTGCTCATGCATAATATCTGCATTCGCTTGTAATTCACGATATTCGCCTTGGATTGGCAAACAACTTTTTGGTTTTAATAGGTTATAAAGTAAACGCAAATCATCAGGATCTCCATGTCCAGAAGCACGGAAATCACCATACACTGCTTTTACATCTCCACCAGCTTTATAGATTAAGTTTTCTGTTTGAACTACAAAAATTTCCATAGCTAAAGAAGGAGTTGTCGCAAGATATACTAAATCTCCTTCTTTAATATTGACATGACGATGTTGTTGTTTGGCCATTTTTTGAATTGCCTTAATCGGCTCTCCCATATTGCCTGCTTCTAAAATCACAATTTCGTCATCTGGATATTTTTTCATTTGCTTTAAATTAATAATCAAATCATCACTTGGCACTTCTAATTTTCCAAGATCAATCGCAATACGTAAAATTTCATTGATGTTTCCATCCATAATCACTACTTTGCGATAAGATTGATAAGCTGCATTTAAAATCTGTTGAATGCGTTGAATATTTCCTGCCACACAAGAAACGATAATACGTCCTTCCCAATAGCGGAAGGTTTCATTCATTGATTCTTCAATTTGACGTTCACTTGCTACAGGTTCTGGGTTATCCGCACCTGTTGAATCTGAAAGTAGTAATAATACTTCTTGACTTCCAATTTGAGCTAAATGGACATAATCTGTTTGGTACATTGGATTTGCACTTTGATCAAATTTGAAATCTCCAGTATAAACAATATTTCCTTCTTTAGTATGAACGACAATTCCTAATGAATCTGGAATGGAATGAGTCGTTTTAAAGAAAGAAATGGTCGCACAAGAAAAATCGATTTCTGTTCCTTCATTTACAACATGGAAATCATTAAATTTTTTCGCTGGTGCATAATTACGTACATACATTTTTGCTAAAGCAATCGTTAATTCTGAACCAAAAACAGGTAC
Organism: Catellicoccus marimammalium M35/04/3; assembly: GCF_000313915.1. Lineage (NCBI taxonomy): Bacteria > Bacillati > Bacillota > Bacilli > Lactobacillales > Enterococcaceae > Catellicoccus > Catellicoccus marimammalium. The sequence goes on along the minus strand of NZ_AMYT01000022.1, from coordinate 42,045 downwards.
TTGAATTTGTTCTAATAAATAAGGTAATGCGCCAATCGCATCCGCATGTCCATGGCTTAAAAAGACACCACAAACACGATCTTCATTTTCTACTAAATAGCGAAAGTCTGGAATAACTACATCGACTCCTAACATTTCTGTTTCTGGAATCTTCAATCCACAATCGCAAATATAAATATCTTGATCCACTTCAATGGCATAGAGCTTGCGACCATGCTCTCGAACGCCACCAAAAGGAATTACTCTAATTTTACTCACAGAGTTCCCCTTTCTTTACCTTTTTAGGTAATTTTTTTCTTCGTATCCTTATCAATGTTACTATTATAGCACGAGTTCGAAAAGAATAACAAAGACTCAACATAAAAAAATCCCTTCTCATAATTGAGAAAGGATTTTTTTTATTTTTGGAAAAAGATAGACATCCATGGATGATTTTTGTTTGCTTTTAGATGATGAGTAGGAATAAAAACACTCACCAATAAAACTAACCAAGCTACAATCTGAATTAGTGTTGCCCACCATTCTGCATGCGTTGCCAGTTCAGACATAAAGGTGCAATACCATAAAGCAAAGATGCTCAACCAACCAAAGTTACTCCATCCTGCATTACGCCAACGTTTTACTAACCAAACAAAAGATGGGTAAATTAGGATAAGATGTAGAATGATTAAAAAGCAACCTAACGTAGCTAAAAAGGAACCAAAGGCATTATCCATAAATAAATATCCCGCTAAGCAAAGCATTGCTAAAATAGGAACTAAACATAAGAAAGGATAGACCCAAAAGAATTCACTTCGTGTAATTTCTCCACGCCAATGGAATCCTTCGTGATAAAATTTCTTCCACGCTTCTTTCATCATATCCTCCTAATTATTATTATCACTGTTAAACACATCTAAAATTTGTAGTAAGTTAATAAACATCGCGATTAAATCCATGTATAGATTCATCGCACCATAAGTAGCTAATCCTGATTTTGTTTCTGAGTTTGCCATTTGATATAAACGGATAATCATTTGTGTATCATAAGCCATATATCCAGCAAATAAAGCTACAGAAACTAAAGAACAGAAGAAGCTTAAAGCACCACTACCTAAGATTAAGTTTACCAATAACGTGATAATGACTCCTAAACTGATTCCCATCAAGAAATTACGCCAAGCACTTAAATCACGTTTCGTTGTACGACCATAAATCGACATCGCAACAAACATTAATGCTGTAACTAAGAACGCTTGTGCAATTACTTTTGGACTGCTCACAATCGTTAAACCAACGGTCAATGTTAACGCATTGATGATACTATAAACCATATACATCATCATCGTTCCAGAGGAATTGCCACTGTAAGCACGATGTCCAGCAGAAATTACAAGCATAATTTCTACGATACAAAGTACTATCCATAAAATAGTACTATTGGCAAAAGCAACTAAAACATTAGGCATGAAGTAAATTAAAATAAAACTTACTAATGCACTAACACCAACTCCTAAGGCAACTTTGGCATATACTTCACCAAAAAAACGATTTAATCCAGTAGTATTCGCTTCAATAATTCGTTGATTCATTAATATACCCTCCTATTTTTCATATAAATATGCATATTTTTGATTTCCATATCCAGTTATATTATACGTTTCTTCTTCTGAAAACTCCATTTTTTCAACTAAAGTAAACTCTTGCAATGCATATAGTTTTTGTACTTCAGAAACAGGAAGAGAATACGTATAAGGTTGCCAAATTTCTTGTAAAAATTTGATAATTCCTGTTTCGATTTCTTCTTTTGCTCCTCTTTCTTTTAAAGAAAGGCATAAGTGCGGAAATTGAGTAGGAACAAAGTCTCCTGCCACTTGGTCCATTTTATTATAAATAGTTAATACAGGAATAGACTGACAACCTAATTCGTCTAGTAAACGTAGTACCGTCTTTTCTTGCTCATCTCGTTCTGGGCTACTAGCATCTACAATATGAAATAAAAGATCCATATTTTGTGTTTCTTCTAAAGTAGAATGGAAAGCTTCCACTAAAGTTGTTGGTAAATCTTGGATAAATCCTACCGTATCAGTAAACGTCATTTTCAATCCTTCTTTTAGACGATATTGACGAGTCAATGGATCTAACGTCGCAAATAATTCATCTTTTTCATAGGTTTCTGCTTGTGTTAATACGTTTAAAAATGTAGATTTCCCAGCATTTGTATATCCTACTAACCCAATATTTAAACCACTATTTTGTGTTCGATTTTTACGTGCTAGTTCACGATGTTTTTTGACTTCTTTTAATTCTTTTTGAATTCGGAGTTGTTGACGGTGTAAGTGACGACGATCGGTTTCTAATTTTGTTTCTCCTGGTCCACGAGTCCCAATTCCTCCTCCAAGTTTTGATAGATGACCATTCATCACTGTTAAACGAGGTAATAAATAATCAATTTGCGCTTTTGCGACTTGTAATTTTCCTTCTTTTGAACGAGCACGTAAGGCAAAGATATCTAAAATCAATTGCGTACGGTCAATTACACGGCAAGGTAAAATTTCTTCTAAATTCGCTAATTGACGAGGAGTTAGACTTGTATTAACCACCACAAGATCAATGTTTTCTGCGATTACTTGCTCTTGAATTTCCGCAATTTTTCCTTTTCCTAGCACGGTTTTTTGATCGATATCTTCTCGATGTTGAATATTTTCAACAATGACTTCTCCTTGTGCGGTTTCTACTAAACGTTTTAATTCTTCCATGGAAGATTGAAAATGTTCTTTTTCTTTTTGGGTATACGCACCGCAAACTAATACTCGCTCTTTTGTTAATTTTTCAACCATTCTTGAACCTCTTTTTCTACTCTCTCTTTTTCTCCTTCTTGCCAAAGATCAAGCCAAGTTCCTGATAATCGATTACGGAACCAAGTTAATTGACGTTTGGCATATTGACGAGAATGCTGTTTCACATCATTAATTGCTTCCTCTAAAGAAATCTCTCCTGAAAAATAAGGCATAAATTCTTTATAGCCAATTCCACGACTACTTTGGACAGGTCCTAACATCTGTACCCATTGCGCTTCGTCTAATAGTCCTTCTTCCATCATCAAATCCACTCGTTGATTAATTCGATCATATAAACGTTCTCGATCCGTATTCAAAATAATCAATTGAAAATCATAGAGAGGTTGTGGTGTTTCTTTTTGTTGGAAGCTTTCTCCTGTACTTAATACTACTTCAAGTGCTCTAGCTACACGACGACGATTATTGGGATGAATCGTTTGTGCTGTTTTTTCATCTCGCTGTTTTAATTCTTCCCACAATTCTTGAGCTGTTTTTTCTTCCTGCCATTGAGCAACTTGTTCTTTTACTTCTTTAGAAATCGTTTCTTCTTTTGTTCCTAAATGGAAATCATAAAGTAAAGATTGCAAATACAATCCCGTGCCTCCTACAATGATTGGTAGTTTTCCTTTTTGTGCAATTTCTGCAATTGCTTTTCTTCCATCTTTTTGAAAATCCGCTACACTATATTCTACTGTTGGTTCTTTATAGTCTAACAAGTAGTGGGGAATCCCTTGCATTTCTTCTGGTTTTACTTTTGCCGTACCAATGTCCAATTTTTTATACACTTGCATGGAATCTCCACTAATAATTTCTCCGTTCCATTTTTTTGCCCATTCAATAGATAATGCTGTTTTCCCTACTGCTGTAGGTCCGGCAATTACCAATACTTTTTGCAATCCAATTGCTCCTCTCTTCTATTTTCTCTTATCTTATCATTTTCATTTATAGAAAAACAAATATCATAGATTTTCCCTCTTTATTCTTGGTATAATAAAAAAGAAGAAGGAGGGATTTGTAATGAAAAACTTTACTAAAGGATTCTTATCTGGTGCTGCCGTTTTAGGTGCTGGCGTTGCTGCTGCCCTTTATGGGGTGAAAAAAACAGTCATTGAACCGGTTGAAAAGAAAGAAGAATTTGTTAACGAAAACCGTAAAAAAGCAATGCGTAAGAGTCACGCTCGTTCATAAAAAAGACCTCAAGAAGCAATTCTTGAGGTTTTTTCTTATTGTGTTTTTTTCACGCGGCCTGTCCATTGATCAAATCCGCCTTTTAAGACATAAATATTGCGGAATCCTTGTTTATACAAAACATTAACAGAACGTGCTTCCATTCCTTTTGTTTGAGCGTATAAGTAGATTGGACGATCTTTACGTAAAGATTGACCTACCTCTTTTAACATACTATATGGGAAATTACGTGCTCCCATAATGTGACCTGCATTGAAAGAATCTCTTTCTCGTGTATCAATTAATTGTTGATTTTTACTTTGTACACGGAATTCTGCTTCTTCTAGCTGTGTAGCTTTACGTTTTAAACTTACATAAACATAAAGCATATTCGCTAATAACCCTACTAAAATAATAATTAAAATTAAATTCACAACGGCAATGACTGACATGTTTTTCTCCTTTTTCTTTTTTATGCTTGTAAAACTAATGAGGCAGCACCAATAACCCCTGCATCATTTCCTAATGTCGCTAAACGAATTTTTGTCGTTTGTTGTACTAATGGGAAAGTAAATTGTTCAAAGTAACGCTGAACTCCTGCTCGCAAAATCTCTCCTGCTGCAGAAACTCCTCCTCCAATCACAACACAAGCTGGATTTAGTGTATTGGCAATATTTGCTACGGCTAACCCTAAATATTGATGTACTTGATCGACGATAGATAAAGCAAGAGCATCTTCCATTTTAGCAGCATCATAGACATCTTTTGCTGAAAATTCCTCTTTTTGACGTAAAATGGAGTCCATAGTAGATTCCTCTAATGTTTTTTTCGCTACATTTACAATTCCTGTTGCACTAGCAATTGTTTCCAAACAACCTTTTTTACCACAAGTACATGGAAAATCATGTTTTTCTAAAGCCACAGTAACATGACCAATTTCACCAGCACCACCAGCAATTCCATGCATAAGTTGATGATTTAAAACAATTCCTCCACCAACTCCTGTGCCTAAAGTTACAAGAACAACATCCGCTTGGTTTTCTCCTGCACCTTGCCATTGTTCTCCTAAGGCTGCTACATTTGCATCGTTATCTACATAAAATGGCACATGGAAAGTTTCTTCCATCGGTGTTTTTAAATCTTGGGTTTCTACCCAATTTAAATTGTAAGCACCTGTTACTGTTCCATTGGCACAGTCTACCCCTCCAGGAGAACCCATACCAATCCCGATGATTTCTTTCCATTCTTCTTTTGTGACTTCTTTTTGTAAAGAAGCAATCATATCAGGAACAATATGACTTCCTTCATCAGAAATATCGGTTGGAATGTTCCATTGTTTTTCTACCATTCCTGATTCTGTTACAATCGCAAATTTGATACTTGTGCCACCAAGATCAATTCCTATCATTTTTTTACTCATGACAAACTCCTATGATTCTTGATTTTGTTTTTCTTCTTCGTAGCGATGTTCTCGCCGTAAAATTAGTTTTGCAATTTGGTAGGTTTCATCATCAATTAATCGTGAACGATGTAACTGATCGATTTCAATTGCCATCATTTCAATATCGGCAATTCTTGAGCCTACGTACACAATAATACCAAAGCGTTTTAGTAATTGTTGCACATCATAAAGCGTTTTCATAAAATCCCCCAAAATAGTACATATGTTTTATTATAGCACACTTCATTTATCTATCTGACCTTTTTCTTTGGGGATAGAATAAATCCCAAAAGTACTCCAGATAATAAGCCGCCTAGATGTCCAGATAAGGAGACATTGCTATCAAATAAATTAAAAATAATATTCATCGCAATAAAGACAAAATATTGTCTTCCTAATTCTCTCATCCATGGGCTAGAGCTACGTTTTGCCTGAACGATATAATAACCAAAAAGACCAAATAAAGCTGTCGAGCAGCCAGCAGAAATCGCGTTTCCATCAAAGAATAAACTTACAACATTTCCGCCTATTCCGCAAAGAAGATATAAAAGAAGATAACGAATCTTTCCTAAATAAAATTCTAGTTCTGGCCCAATAAAATAAAGGGTCAATAAATTTAAAAATAAATGAGCAAAGCCAATGTGGACAAACATTGCGGTAATTAAACGCCACCATTGACCTTGATGAACTAAAGGTCCCCATTCTGCACCAAAAGTAAGTAAGGTAACATTTTGGCCATTTTGACTTGGGATTCCTTCTTTTGGTAAATAAATATATTGAAAATAACACATTCCAAGATAAACAAAGATACAAAGACCAATCAATACATAAGTCATCCAAGGTTTTCTTTTCATTCTCTTCTCCTATAGAAAAAAGCGAGGGTAAACCTCGCTTTCTATTATTTTGTTTCACGGTGTAAAGTTACTTTACGTTCACGTGGACAATATTTTTTCTTTTCTAAACGATCTGGGTTGTTACGTTTATTTTTGTTTGTTAAGTAGTTACGTTCTTTACATGAAGTACATTCTAAAATAATATTTTCACGCATAATCTATTCTCCTTTGTGTTTTTATCTTTAATCAAGTAGTTCTAGTATATCATTTTTTAAGAAGGCTGACCATACTTTTTCGTCAATTTGTTAAGGAAAACTACTTTACATTATTGTTGTTCTTTATTTCCATACAATTTGTAGTATAAGTCGTACACTTCTTTGGCTAGCGCTACGTTCTCATGACTATTTTCTGAAACTTTTGGTAAAACAACGGTCACAGATAATTTAGCATCTGTATCCCCACGTTTATTAATGTAAGAAATTAAATTCAAGTTTAAGGTGCTTTCATAGCGGCCACTTGCACGATTATATCCTGAAGTTTCGGCCGTTCCTGTTTTTGCACTAATATTATATTTACATCCTTGAAGATCTGTTGCTGTACCTTGTGCTCCATGAACAACTTGGTACATTCCTTCATGAAGGATGTTCCATTGATCTTGTGTTAAATGAATGGTATTCATTACTTTTGGTGTAATTTTCTTGATTTCTTTCCCTAATCCGCCTTCGCTATTATTAGCATAAATTCCTTCGACAAAGTGTGGCGCAATTCGTTTTCCATCATTATAAATTGTACTTGTATATTGAGCTAATTGTAATGGAGTATACGTGTCATAGTTTCCGTAAGATAAATCGAGCATATTCCCTTGAGTTCCTGGAATTAAGTTGCCGTCTTTATCATAGAATTGTTTATTAATTAATCCTGTAGATTCTCCATTTACATCTACCCCTGTTTCTGCACCTAAACCATATTCAGCATAGGTCTTGCGCAATTTTTTAATAGGTGAAATATCTTCTGACATTACCATGTTTGGTGTGTAATGCTGACCTAACATCGCAAATACGATATTCATCATATAAACGTTAGAAGAAACTTCTAATGCTTTTACGGCATTGACCGGTACTTGACCATAGCGGTTAAATACTGAACTTTTACGAACCGCTCCTGCTCCTTGACCAATCACTAACGGTTGGTCAATAAAGGTTTGATTATCAGAAATTACTTTGTTTTCATAACCAGAAGTAATAGTTGCTGGTTTTACTACTGAACCTGGGATAAAGGCTTTGTTGATAGTTCCTAATGTGTCTTCATCAATTTCCCCTGTTTTTGGATCACGACTATATCCAGAAATCCCAATAATTCCGCCTGTTTTTGGATTGGTTACTACAACATAAGCTCCTTCTGAGCAAGGACTGCTACCTACAATATTTTGTGCATAGCGTTTAACAATATCATTTAATTTTTCTTGGAACTCTGCATCAATGGTTAATTTTAAATTGTCTCCTTTTTCTGGCTCTTTAACCACTTCTTGTTTAACAATTTCTTGTTTATTATTCGTAAAGATTTCTACTTTTCCGTTTACCCCATGAAGGTAAGATTCATAGGTTTTTTCTAAATAACTTAATCCTACACGATCATTTAAAGAATATCCTTTCGCTAAATATTCTTTCGCTAAATCTGCAGGTAATCCTGTTTTTTCACTAGAAACGGTTCCTAAAATACTACGCATAGAATCGGAAGCTTTCGTATAAGAACGAGTCCAATCGACACTTGTTGCGACTCCATCTAACTTATCTTCATTTTCTCCCACAACCGCAATTTCTTCATTTGTGACATCACTATTTTTCACTACAGTAGGAGTTAATGTTTGGGCTCCATTTAATTTTTTATAAATAGCAACTGCTTCTTTTTGTTGCTGATTATAATCAATATCGGACTTAGAAACATATTTCAACTGTAATTGATACGTTTTTCCAGGATCTTCTCCTGTTTTAATCAATTCATTTTTGGGAATACGATCAAGCACTTCTTCATTATGCTTCTGATAAGCTAAATAGTAATCCTTTTTATCACGTTCTGTGATATTTTTGGTTGGCATTGTAATCAATTTACTTAATCGATTCGCTACCTCTGCCATTTGTTGTGTTGTAGCTCCTCTTGGTTTGGTATAAATAATTGCTTGGTTGGCTTTATTTGTTACTAATACTTTACCTGCATTATCATAAATAGAACCACGAGGGGCATTATTTAATTTCACGATGGTTTCATGCTCATCATTTAAACGAGCTTCAAACTTTTTATAATCTACAACATCTAAACGGAATAATTGCACGACTAAAATGAACAATAGAATAAAAGAAATTGTAGAAAGTAAGTTTAAACGAAACGCAATATGCCCGGTACTTGTATTATCTGTTTTTTGTTTGCGTGTATTTTTACGAAACGGGATATAGGGTTTCTTCATCGATGCAGTCTGCTCCTTTCTTTTATAAATTCCTTTTTATTGTACCACAATTTTTTCTTTCCGACGTTTGTGAAGCGATGTTTTAAACTTTTTTGAAAAAACAAAAGGTCTTTATCGAAAAAATAAAAATACCTCCCAAAAGTTGTATCTAACTTTTGGGAGGCATATCAATAAAGAGTAGTTTATTTTTAATCTTCTGTTGGACGGCTGAAGTTTTCTACATCTTTCGCTAATAGAGCTTTGAATTCATCTAAAGACATAGAAACTTGTTCTTTTTGTCCATAACGACGAACATTTACAGAACCATTTGCTGCTTCTTCATCCCCTACAACGACTTGATAAGGAATTTTTTGTGTTTGTGCAGAACGGATCTTATATCCTAATTTTTCATTACGTTCATCTACTTCTACACGATAAGGAACTAATGCATTTTTCACTTGATAAGCGTAATCAGCATGAGCTTCATTGTTTACTGGAATTACTTCAACTTGAGTTGGTGCTAACCAAGTTGGGAAGGCACCTTTATATTCTTCGATTAAGTAAGCTGTGAAGCGTTCCATTGTAGAAATAACTCCACGGTGGATAACCACTGGACGGTGACTATTTTCACCATCTTCTCCAACATAAGTTAAATCGAAGCGTTCTGGTAATAAGAAGTCTAATTGGATTGTAGATAATGTTTCTTCTGTTCCCATCGCTGTTTTCACTTGTACGTCTAATTTAGGACCATAGAAAGCAGCTTCTCCTTCCGCTTCAAAGTAATCTAATTCCATGTCATCCATCGCTGCTTTTAACATTGTTTGTGCTTTTTCCCACATTTCGTCATCATCGAAATATTTTTCTGTATTTTCTGGGTCACGATAGCTTAAACGGAAACGATAATCTGTAATATTGAAGTCTTTGTATACTTCTAAGATTAATTGTAATACGCGAGTAAATTCTTCTTGAATTTGATCTGGACGAACAAAGATATGTGCATCATTTAAAGTCATTTCACGTACACGTTGTAATCCTGATAAAGCACCACTCTTTTCATAACGGTGCATCATTCCTAATTCTGCAATACGAATTGGTAATTCACGGTAAGAGTGAATATCTTGTTTGTAAACTTCCATGTGGTGTGGGCAGTTCATAGGACGTAATACTAATTGTTCTCCATCTCCCATATCCATTGGTGGGAACATATCATCTTTATAGTGGTCCCAGTGACCAGAAGTTTTGTATAAGTTTACATTCGCTAATACTGGAGTATATACATGTTGATAACCTAAGCTTAATTCTTTATCAATAATGTAACGTTCTAACACACGGCGAATTGTAGAACCTTTTGGTAACCAAATCGGTAAACCAGAACCTACTTCTTGAGAAATTGTGAATAAATCTAATTCTTTTCCTAGTTTACGATGGTCACGAGCTTTTGCTTCTTCACGCATTTTCAAGTATGCTTTTAATGCTTTTTCATCAAAGAAAGCTGTACCGTAAATACGTTGCATCATTTTATTATTACTATCTCCACGCCAATATGCTCCTGCTAAAGATAATAATTTAAAGACTGGAATTTTCGCTGTACTTGGTACATGTACACCACGACATAAATCTGAAAATTCACCTTGTTCATAATAAGTAATTGTTTCGCCTTCTGGTAATTCAGCGATTAATTCTACTTTATATGGATCATCTGCAAATTTTTCTGCTGCTTCTTCACGAGAGCAAACATGACGAGTAATTGGTAAGTTTTCACTAACAATTTTTTTCATTTCTGCTTCGATTTTTGGCAAATCTTCTTCTGTAATTGGTTGATCACCGTTATCTACATCATAATAGAATCCATTTTCAATCACAGGTCCAATTCCTAATTTAATGTTTGGATATAAACGACGTAAGGCTTGAGCCATTAAATGAGCTGCAGAGTGGCGCATTACTGCTAAAGCATCTTCGTCTTTATTTGTTAAAATTTCTAAACTTCCATCTTCTTCTAAAGGAGTTGTTAAGTCTACTAACTCTCCGTTAAAACGAGCAACGATTGCTTTTTTTGCTAAACTATTGCTGATTGATTTGGCAATATCATAAGCACTTACGCCATTGTCAAATTCTTTACAGCTTCCATCTGGAAATGTAATTTTCATTTTCCTTCCTCCTCATTCATTTTTCTATAAAAAAAATCCTGATGCAAAGCATCAGGACGATATAGCAAACGTGGTTCCACCTCAATTTAAGATTAATCGATGATTAATCTCCTCTCCATACTATAACGCGTATGACACGGCATAACTTTTGACGATTATGCTCTGACAAAAGGAGTCATCCCCTCTCGTTTCTTGAGGAAGCTTTCAGCGGGTCACTTCCCTCTCTGTCCAAGGCGTCATAGGTTCAGGTGGCTTTTGTTAAATCTTTATTTTATTTGTTATTCTCATTCTATCTCATTTTTTATTTGCTGACAACTCTTATTTTTCTTTTCTTTCTCAAATTATTTCCAATCTATCTCCTAAAAATGAAAACGTTTTCTTATTTAGTCTTGAACTTGGAAATTTTCTAAGGCACTCGCAAAAGGATTTTCAGCTGGAGCTTTTTCGCTATATTTTTTCATCAAACGACGTTCTTCTTGTTTTGTCATTTTTTGTTTTTTCGCTTTTTTGTCTGGAATTTTTTCTGTTAAAGAACAACTCTGGCATTTAAAATATGCACCTTTTTCTCCTTCTACAATGACCATTTTCTTATGACATTGTGGGCAACGATGATTGGAAACTTTTAAATCCTTCCGACGTTTATAATGGCATTCTGGATTGGAACAAACATAAAAAACACCTTGTTTGGTTTTCTTTTCCCGTAGACGTCCACTACATTCTGGACATTTTTTTGTAGTTAACGCAAAATCCTTATATTCTTTTTCACTTTGTTTAATTTCGGTAACTAAGCGCGTTGCCTCTTTTTTCATCTTTTGGATAAATTGTTCTTTTTTCTCTTTTCCTTTTTCAATCTTTTGTAAATGCAATTCCCACTCTTCGGTCAATTCTGGACGCACTAAACTTTCATTGACTAAGGTTAGCAATTGTTTTCCTTTTGGAGTAACAATAAATTCGCGACCTTGACGTTCTAAATATTGAATATTTACTAATTTTTCAATAATTTCTGCTCTTGTCGCTGGAGTTCCTAAATGATGTTTTTCCATTTGTGCTAACAATTGTCCTTCCGTTAGACGAGATTTTGGTTTTGTCATGGAGGAAACTACTTTTATCTGGATAGGAAGTTCTTGATTCAAAGATAAATGTAGAGAAGAGACTCCTTCTTCTTTTTCTTTCCAACCTTGTTCTAATACTTTCTCTTGTTTTAATTGAAAGTTTTGATCTCCTAATAGAATGACAAACGTTTGTTCTTCTGCTTCATAAGGCGGATAAAATAAATTCAAGAACCGTTTTGTAATTAATTGATAAATTTTCCATTCGTCTTGTGATAGACGTGAAATGTTAGGTGCCACTTCTGTAGGAATTAATCCATAGTGATCCGAAACTTTTTGATCATTAAATACTTTTCTTTGTTGGACCTTTCCTTTTTGTAAAATCGTTCCAGAAAGAGAAAACTCTTTAGCGACAGCTTGTAATCGTTCTTTCATTGAAGATTCTAAATCTGTCGGCAAGTATTTTGAATCCGTACGTGGATAACTGACGATTTTATGATGTTCATATAAACTTTGTACTAAATTCAATGTTTTTTTTGCTGAAAAGCCATATCTCTGGTTGGCTACTTGCTGTAACTCGGTTAAGTCATAAAGTAGTGGTGCCCATTGCTTTTTCACTTTCACTTTCTTTTCTTTAACTACAGCCGTCTCTTTTTGTAGTTGAGCTTTCACTTTCTCAGCAGTTTCTTTTTTAGAAAAAACAAGAGGCTTTCTACTTGTCAAAGGATGACCTTGATAAGATAATTCGACCGTGAATTGCTCTTTTGGTCGGAAAGATTCAATTTCCTTTTCTCGTTTTCGTACCAACGCTAATGTAGGGGTTTGCACTCTCCCTGCAGAAAGTTGATCTCCATATTGAATCGTTAATGCTCGTGAAACATTTAATCCAATCAACCAATCTGCTTCTGAACGTGCTTGAGCAGAATAAAATAAATCATCATACATTTTGGCTGGTTTTAAATGAGCAAATCCCTCTTTAATCGCTTTATCGGTTTGCGAAGAAATCCAAAGTCTCTTTACCGGTCCTTTATAGCGTACATATTGTAAAATCCAACGAGCAACTAATTCCCCTTCTCTTCCAGCATCTGTTGCTATAACTACTTCTTTAATATCTTTTCTTTGACATAATTGACGAATGGCTTGCAATTGTCCTTTGGTTTTAGGCAAAGGTTGGATTAAAAATTGTTTGGGTAACATCGGTAGAGTATCCATACTCCAAGTTTTCCATTCTTTTTTATAGTCTTCTGGCATTTTTAATGTCAATAAGTGACCATAACCCCAAGTAACAATTGTGGATTTCCCTTCATAATAATGCTTTTTCTTTTCTTTAGCATGTAGCACACGAGCCAAATCACTCGCGACACTTGGTTTTTCTGCGATAACTAATTGTTTCATCTTTTCTCCTTACAAAAAAGCTGAAGCCAAGGCTCCAGCTTATTTTTTCTTCATTTCGACTAATACTTGATTGACCAATTCAGATTGAGCATCAATGACTTCATAAGGATGATTTGGACATTTTTCTTCGATTAAAGAAAGTTCTGTACATCCTAAAATCATATAATCACAATGATATTCTTCTTTTGCTCGTTGTAAAATTTGATGATAACGTGCTTCATTCATCCAATCTTTTTCTTTAATATCATCATAAATTAAGCCCATTACCTCTTTTTGTAGTTCTGCATCAGGAATACAAATCTCTAAATTAGGATAAGACTCTAATTCTTGGTGATATACTTTGGATTGAATGGTTCCAGAAGTTGCTAAAACCATCACTCGTTTTTTCTTTCCTTGCGCTTTTTTAGCTACAACATGAGCAGCAATTCGTGGCATATGTAAAATCGGAACAATAGAACTTTCTTGCAAGCGTTCATAAAAATAATGAGCCGTATTACATGTCAACACAAAAAAGCGTGGGTGTAACGGTTGAAGAGAAACGATGTCTTCTTGTAACACAGGATAAGGATCTTCTTTAGATTGTTGTAAAATAAACGCTGTTCGGTCAGGAATCGAAGCATGGTTACAAACAATATAATTTAAATAATCTTGGTCTTTATTTGCAGGGGTACGTTGGTTTAATAAATGAATAAAACTTTCCGTTGCCATTGTACCCATGCCACCTAAGACGACAAAAAAATTCTCCATAATACCTATCCTTTATTTTCTTTAAAATATTTTTTATATTGGCCAATATAACGATGAAATGCGTATTTCATCAATAAAGTACGTTTTAAATTTTTATCTTTATCATAAAAAACAGTAGTTCCCCAGTGTCCAGATTTTAACATTGCCATTGCTTTGTCTTTATCTTTTCCTGGCTTAGCGTATTCCTTAAATACTTTTTTGGGCACTCCCATCCACAACATGTCTCCTTGACCATATGTTGTTTCAATGAAAGGTTGCTCCATCACTAAATCTTCAGTCACATACTCCGCTAAATTATAGCCGTTTAATGTGCAATAGAAGCTACTACGTCCTTGACGTAAATTAATTTCAAATAATTTATATTCGTCATCACGAGGATCGTATTTCATATCAAAGTTCGCAAAACCACTATATTCAATAGCTTCTAAAAAATGTTGAATTCGTTGATAAATTTTATCATCGTAATCTGGCATAATTACGACATAGTTCCCAATCGCAGATGGACTTGGATCTTCTAATAAAGGATGACCTAAACACATCATACGAACGTTATGATTTTGATCCACATAGGCATTTAATACACGCATATGCGAATCATCTCCTGGAATAAAATCTTGACAAATCATTACATCACTATAATCTGTTTCTTCATAGATTTGATGTAATACTTTATTTAATTCTTCGGCAGTATGAATGGTAAAAGCCTTTTTCTTTCCTTCAAAATCAATCGATAACCATTCCACACTATTTGCTGGTTTCAAAGCAACAGGAAAATCAAACGGTAAAGAAATAGAATCTTGACCTACGACCATTTCTTTACGAATAATCAAAGTATCTGGATAAGGTAAGCCATATTTGTCACACATTTCATAAAATTGCACTTTATCTTCTAAGCGAGTAAACAATTCATGATCTACCCCTGGGCATAAGAAAGATTGTGTTAATTCATCGCGGTGTTTGGCAACTAATTCTGCATAGCCATCTCCGCAAGGAATTAATAAATAATTCGTATCATCTTTTAATTGCGCCGCTACCTCACGCATCTTTTCAATAAATACAGGATCACTATCAAAGTTTTCGGTTACTTGTACGGTAACAATTTGACTATCACGAGTAGGAGCTAACGCTGCAGAAGCATAGGCAATACTTTTTACATCATATGCTTCATAAAACGAACGAGCCATTCCATATACGTTGATATCGCTTCCTAATAAAATCGGTTGTAATTTTCGTCTCTGTTCACTTTGACTGTCACTCATTTTTTATTCACTCTCAATTCCTAAATAATTTTTTGCGATGGTTACATCTCCTAAATACGGTACAGATTCACCACAAATCTGTTGGGAGGCATCGCGACCTTTCCCCATTAAAACAACAATATCATCTTTTGTTGCTTTATCTAAAATAAACTCAATGGCTTCTTTTCGGTCCACAATTTCTGTATAAGGGACCTTGCTATCCATTGCTGCAATAATCTCTGCATTGATTTCTCTTGGATCTTCATATCCTGGATCATCACTTGTTAACACTGCATAATCTGCGTATTCTGATAACACACGTCCAAAGTCTTGACGGCGAGATTCTGCTTTATTCCCTGTACTTCCGACAACAACATAAATCTTTTGTTGTGGATATTCTTTTTTGATGAAAGAAAGTAAAGAAGAAGCACTTAAATAGTTATGAGCATAATCGATATATACAACCGGTTCTCCTTCTTTTTTCAGGCATTCCATTCTTCCAGGAACTAAGGCTTTACGTAATCCTTCACGCAAACTTTCTTCATCTGCTCCTAGTTGACGGCAGGCAATTAAGGCAGATAATCCATTACTTTGGTTAAAATCACCTAACAATTGCGTTTGGTATTCTCCAGATAACTCGACATCAGAACCATGGGTTTCAACAGAAAAAATTCCGCTTCCTTTTGATTTCCATTCATAATCAGCGGCTTCTGTTTTTCCGTAAGTAATCACGGGCACATGTAACGCAGCTGCTTTTTCTAATAAAAATTCTTTTTGGTCAATTTCATCTTCAATAATCATTAAACGACTATTTTCAATCAATTCACTCTTACAATAAATATAATCTTCATAAGTTGGATGTTCAATAGGACCAATATGATCTGGAGATAAATTTAAGAAAATTCCAATATCGAAAGTTAAGCCATATACACGATGTAGCTTATAAGCTTGGGAAGACACTTCCATTACTAAGTGCGTCATACCATGGTCTACTGCTTCTCTAAACATCGCATATAAATCTAAAGATTCAGGAGTCGTTAATTTAGATTTTTGTTTGGTTTTCCCATCTAAGATGGTTTCCATGGTAGATAATAATGCACAATGATGATCGGTCCATTCATCTAGAATAGATTTACAAAAATAAGCAGAAGTTGTTTTTCCTTTTGTGCCCGTATAAGCAATAATTTTTAACTCTTTTTGTGGATATCCATAAAAAGCCATTGCGACACAAGCCATCGCTTTACGAACATCGGTAACAAGAATCGCTGTCATTGCTTCCATTTCTGGAAAATGAGTTTCTGATAAATATGCTACTGCTCCTTTTTCTTGAGCCATTGTTAAAAAGTCCATTTTAAAGTTTTGACCTTTACAAATAAAAAGACTATTTCTTTCCACTTGTCGTGAATCATAGGTTACTTGCTCATAAGTTTCATTATCTAGAAGTTGGAAATGTGCCTTACCTTTTTGCCAGACTTCTTTTAACAAATGATGTTCTTTTAATAATTCTACAATTTCTTCTAAAGTAATTTGTCTTTTTTCTGACATTGGCTAATTCTCTCCTTCTTCTTTTTCTCTCATTGGACATAATCTTTTTTGACGAGGTTCAACCTTATCTTGCCGTGTATCTAAAATCAATAATCCATGATAACATTGCAAGTCATCGGAACATTCTTCACAATAGTAATATTCTCCTTCTTGCCAAAATGCTGCCATATAAGGATCTTTCGTTTTTACATGAGGATATTTTTCTTCTAACTCTCCATACCAATCAATATATTTCGCTTTTGCTTGAGCAAAGGTACGAAAAGTATATCCTTCTACTACTTGTTCTTCCCAATTTTCAAAAAACCACCAAGGTTCATCTGGGCCTTCTGTTAGTAAGACATGATACATGATGTTTTTTCTCCTTTATTTTAAACATATTGACAAAGATTACCATCACGATAAGCAGCATCAATTAAGGCACCACCTAGACATTCTTCCCCATCGTAAAATACAACGGCTTGTCCTGGAGTTACTGCGCGAGCAGGTTCTAAAAAGTGAACCACTGCTTCTGATTGATCTTCATTCAGTTCTACACGCACAGGTACATCTTTTTGACGATAGCGGAATTTCGCTGTACATTCAAAAGTTTGTGGTTTCTTTTCTGGAGTCGTAAAACTCACTTGGCTTGCAGTTAAGCAATCAGCATATAAATCTGGATGTGTAAATCCTTGACCCACAATCAATTCATTTTTCGCTAAATCTTTCCCAATAACAAACCAAGGTTCGTTGGTTTTCCCATTACCACCAATTCCTAATCCTTTACGTTGACCGATTGTGTAATACATCAATCCGTCATGTTGACCTTTCACTTCTCCCTCTTTTGTCACCATTTTTCCTGGTTGGGCAGGTAAATATTGACTTAAAAATTGTTTGAAGTTTCGTTCTCCAATAAAACAAATTCCTGTAGAGTCCTTTTTATGGGCAGTTGCCAAGTCATATTCTTCTGCAATGGCACGTACTTTTGGTTTTTCTAATTCACCTAAAGGGAACAACGTTTTTTCTAATTGATGTTGTTGTAATTGACTTAAAAAGTAAGTTTGGTCCTTATTATCATCTACGCCACGTAGCATATGAACCATTCCATTTTCATCGCGCACCGTACGGGCATAGTGACCGGTCGCCACATAATCTGCTCCAAGTTCTAAAGCATAATCTAAAAAGGCTTTAAACTTGATTTCTTTATTACACATTACATCGGGATTGGGTGTACGACCTTTTTTATATTCTTCTAAGAAATATTGGAATACACGATCCCAATATTCTTTTTCAAAATTAACAGAATAATACGGAATCCCAATTTTTTCTGCAACACGAGCTACATCTTCATAATCTTTAGTAGCGGTACAAACTCCATTTTCATCCGTGTCATCCCAGTTTTTCATAAAAACACCAATGACATTATATCCTTGTTCTTTTAGTAATAAAGCCGTAACCGAAGAATCCACTCCTCCGCTCATTCCTACGACAACCGTTGTATCTTTTTTTTCTTTCATCTTTGTTTTCTCCTTCTCTTGCGATTTGAAGGTCGCTTTATTCGATAACAGAAAGACAATGACGTTGTAGTAACGTTTGCATATAAAATTCAAATTTTTCTTCAATCATTGCTTGCTGCGGATGATTTAAATCAAAGATATTTACTTGATTTAAACCAGTTTTGTCGACAATAGACATTTTTAATTTTGTCATTGAACGATCAATAGTAATTTTCAATGTAAATCCTGTTTTCATTTGTGGTGTTGGATCTAAAGAACGCTTCCATTGAAAGTTTCCTTGTTTCGTTTCCATAAATCCTACATCACGTAAAGTATAACGTTTCACTTCTGGACTTACTTCATATTGTACTTTAGCCCCTAAAGGAGCAGCTACTTTTGCAAATGCCATTTTTTTCACCCCAAAATTTCTACTAATGCTGTAATTAATTGATCAATTTCTTCTTTTGTATTTTGATAACCAAAACTTAAACGAATGGAATGGGTCAATTCGTCCGCTTCTTTTCCATACATTGCTTCTAACACATGAGAAGGATGTACATTACCAGCCGTGCAGGCAGAACCAGTAGAAATCGCAATTCCTTTCATATCTAAACGCAGTAATAAAATATCACTACGCATTTTTGGTAAATAAAGATTTAAGACATGCGGCGATTTATCTCCTTGCCCATTCACTTTAAATTCAATTCCAGCTTTTTCCAATCCTTGAATAATTTCACTTTGGAAAAACAAATATTTTTCTTGTAGGGCTTTGCGCTCTTCTTTTGTTAAGCATTCTACAGCCGTTTTTAATCCTAAAATAGAAACTGTATTTTCGGTTCCTGCTCGTTTATGATATTCTTGCTCCCCACCACGAATGACAGGAACTACCTTTTTATCATCTTTGGCGTATAAAATTCCAATTCCTTTTGGTCCATTGATTTTATGTCCTGCCGCAGATAAAAAGTCCATTCCTAATTCTTCCACTTGAATCTCTTCTAATCCAAAAGCTTGAACTGCATCCACATGGAATAAGATTCCTTCTTTTTGAAACAATGAAGCTAATTTCGCAATGGATAGGCGCATTCCTGTTTCATTATTTACGTACATAAAGGAAGCCGCAATCGTATCTTTTCTTATTTTTTTTGCCACTTCTGAAACAAGAATTTCTCCTTTTTCATTCGGTTGAACATAATCTACTTCATAACCTTCTTGTTCCAATTGTTTCATTGTTTCTAAAACAGCTGGATGTTCAATTGCTGAAGTTAACAAATGTTTTCCTTCTTTATTTGGATGAGCAATCATAGAACGAATCGCCATCGTATCACTTTCTGAACCACTAGCTGTAAAAAGAATATGATCACTTGTTGTTCCTAAAAATTGAGCAACAACATCGCGAGCAGCTAAAATTTGCTCTTTTGCTTTTCTCCCATATTGATGCACACTTGATGGATTTCCAAATAGATCCATAGCTTCTAACATCGTTTCTTTTACTTCCGGTCGTAATTGGGTTGTGGCCGCATTATCTAAATATATCATTCTTCTTCCTCATAGATTTTTGCATTAAACATATTTTTCATATACTCTAATGAATATTCTTGTGCCTGCTCACTTGTTCCTAAAATTGAATCCTTCATCACACAAACTTCATAATTATAGTAGTAAGCATCGGCTACCGTTTGTAAAACACAAATATCCGTACACACTCCTAAAATATGAATTTTTTCAATATTATAGGCTTGTAGTAAGGAATGTAAATCTGTGTGATAAAACGCAGAATAGCGTGTTTTATTTAACGCTACAATCACTTCTTGATATTTACGATAAAATTCTCTTACTGGTTCATATAACTGACGTCCCCAAGTACCAACAATATTATGAGGTGGGAAAAGTTCATTTTCTGGATGATCTTCTCCTTCATAATGAGCATCAGTCGCAAACACAACTAAATTCCCATCTTCTAACGCTTGTTCTAAATGACGAATAATATTTGGAGCTAAATCTTGTGCTTTTTTCCCTAATGTCATTGAACCTTCGTCAGCCACAAAATCATTTGTATAATCTATTAAAAGGTATGCTTCCATTTTATCCCTCAATCTTTTGTAATAATTTTAAAACCATTTCCGCTGATTTTTTCCCAGCAATTTGAATAAATTCATCAAAACTCATACTTGCTTCTTCGTCTGCTACATCACTCATCGCGCGAATCACAACAAAAGGAGTTGAAAATTGATAAGCTACTTGTGCAATGGCTGTAGCTTCCATTTCATTTGCCAGTGCATCAGGGAAAATCGTTTTAATTTCTGCAATTCGTTCTTTACTATTTACGAATTGATCTCCAGAAACAATCGTACCTGTATAAACAGTCTCTTCAGTTTCTGCTGCTGCTTGTTTTGCTGCCTCAATCAATGATTTTTCTGCTTCATAGTAAAGAGGCATTTGTGCCATTTGCCCTGGAGCGTAACCAAAGGCAGTTACATCAGCATCATGATAAGCTAAGCGTTCAGAAATAACAATATCTCCAACTTTTAATCCTTCTCCAATTCCGCCTGCACTTCCTGTATTAATTAAAGCATCTACTTGGAAATGATCAATTAATAATGTAGCAGTCACAGCTGCAGCTACTTTCCCGATTCCACAGCGCACTAAAACAATTTCTTTTCCAGCATATTGCCCACAAGTGAATTCTGCTCCAGCAATCATCTCTGTACTTGAGTTCTCCAACGCTCCTTTTAGTGTCACTACTTCTTCTTCCATTGCTCCAATAATTCCAATTTTCATCAGATAACCTCCTTTATGCTTTAAAAATCAAATAGAATAAAACAATTAACAAAAGAATAACGATAAATAGAGCACGATTTAAAAAACGATTCCGCTCTTTATCCTTTTCCTCTGCTTCTTTTTTTTGACGATAAGAACGAACGGTTTCACGATTAATTATTTCACTTTTCGTTCTTGTTTGTCTTTCCTTTTTATTACTCGTATCGCTTTTTTCTTTTTGACGACGATACTCTTCTCGTGTCATTGCTTTTTTTTCTTTTGCCATAGGACTCCTTCCTAATCATGAACACAGATAATATTTTTATTTTAACATAGAATATAATGGAAAAAAATGGTGCCAAAATGTTCCTTGGGAAAAAACAGACTTTTTTCGCCTATTCTATAAAAAATACGAAAATTTTCAACCTTCATTTTGCCTTATGGTACAATAACAATGAAAGAAAGGAGGAGCAAAACGTGTTTAAATTTATAAAGAAACATTGGTTTGCCATTGGATTTGATCTTCTATTGGCAGCTCTTTTATATTTTTGTAATCCCCCTACCATCAGCACAGTAGTCATCACTTTATTTGTTCTTTTTTTAGTCATTGGACTACAAGTATTTTGTCACAAAGTTTATCGCTGGTGGAAACAACTTCCAGGGATTCAACATTTCTATCGTAAAGAACATACGATGGAAGAATTAAGTCAAAAATTATCCCAAGCTCAATTATCAAATAAAGATGTACTATTTATTGAAGATACTTTTTCTTCTGCTCAAAAACAAGTACAGTTATTGCAAAAACAATTTCGAAAAAATAATCAATTGAAAGCCATTCAAGAAAAAACAAATGTGATTGCAGCTTGCCAAGGACTACTTGACTTACTAGCTAAAAACCCAGAACAATTTTCTCGTTTAGGAGATTTTTTATATCATTATCTACCAAATTTAGTCGATTTAGTGACTCAATATTTAGAAGTTGTTAATCGTCCGTTAGCCTCGCAAGAAACCAAAGATATTTTACAGCAAAGTGAACAGACGATTACTCATCTATCATTAGCCATTGTCGATGAATATCATCGGTTAACCTCTAGTGATTTATCTGGACTTTCTGATAGTATTCGATTGGCCCAAAAAAAATTAAAGGAAATCCAAAAATAAGGAGGCTTTATTATGACTGATCCTTTTGCAGAATTATTAGAATTGGAATCTTTAAATGAATCCGATAAGCAAAAAGAAACAAAAGAAACAGAAGTTAAAAATACGACAAACAAAACAACGGTTGAACCTACTTTTTTCCAAAAATTACCAAGAGAACAACAAGCACAAGCCGAACAATTAGCAGAACAACTCAACGTACAAGATCGTAATGCAGTTCTTTCTTTTGGAGCTCAGGCTCAAGAAAAATTAGGTACCTTTTCTCAAATCATGTTAGAAAACGTTCAAAACCAAGACCTAGGTCCAATTGGCCAAACATTATCTCAATTGATGTATGAGCTAGAACAAAGTAACCCCGAAGAATTAACTCAAGGAAAGACTTCAGGTTGGCAACGATTTTTCCAAAAAGCGAAAAAATCTATTTTAGAAAACATTGGTAAATATCAACAAATCAGTGCACAAGTCGATAAAATTGCCGTTCGTTTAGAGCGAGAACAAGAAGGGTTGCAAAAAGATAATCAACAATTAGAACAACTATACCAAAAAAATAAAGACTTCTTCCAAGCATTAACCGTTTATCTTGCGGCAGGGGAATTAAAATTATATGAACTAGAAACAAAAGATATTCCTACATTAGAAAAAGAAGTAGAAGCTACAAAAGATGAAATGAAAATTCAAGAATTAAATGATTTAACACAAGCTCACCATCGCTTAG
This sequence comes from Catellicoccus marimammalium M35/04/3, assembly GCF_000313915.1. NCBI lineage: Bacteria > Bacillati > Bacillota > Bacilli > Lactobacillales > Enterococcaceae > Catellicoccus > Catellicoccus marimammalium. Next base: position 19,122 of record NZ_AMYT01000022.1, on the reverse strand, counting down.
AAAAAAGGATGCATGATTTAAAATTAGCAAGACAAATTACCATTCAACAAGCACCACAAATTCGTTTAATTCAAAATACCAATCAAGCATTAGCAGAAAAAATTCAGTCATCGATTACTACAGCTATTCCTCTTTGGAAAAACCAAATTGCGATTGCGATTACTTTATTAAGACAGCAAAATGTGACAAAAACACAGCAACAAGTCACAGAAACTACAAACCAACTATTAAAACAAAACGCTTCAATGTTAAAAGCATCTACGATTGAAGTTGCCAAAGAAAATGAACGCAGTATTGTAGATATTGAAACATTACAATATACACAAAAAGAATTAATTGATACCATTCAACAAACGTTAGAAATTCAAACAGAAGGTAAGAAAAAACGTCAAGAAGCTGAACAAACCTTAGGCCAATTAGAAGAAGAATTAAAAGAACAAGTTCTTGCTGTAAGTAAAATTTCTCATTCGTAAGCAAATTTCATCTTCTTTTTAGAAAAGCGTGCTAGAATAAACTTGTATTTTCATTATCATTATTATCCAAAAAAGCACTAGAGAAAACTCTAGTGCTTTTTCTTTATGGATTAGGTTGGAATCCCCATAGTTGATATCCATGGACGTAACCTTTCCCTTGTGTAGTTTCAATATAGTATTGTGGCCAACCTACAGGACGTTGCGTTATTGGATCGATATAGTTCCAACGGCGATGAACAATTACTTCTTCTCCTGGAACTAAAGCAAATTCTTTTTCGCCTTCTTTCAGAGTACTCATCGCGCTTCCTCGTCCTTGACAAATCGCTTTTTGAGTTAAGAAATTTTCATCTTCTTCCCAAACTCCAATCACTGGAGCAAACAATTGTTCTGTCACTCGTTCATTTTCTTTCCCATCTTCTAAATGGATATAAGGTAACATTTTTTGTTGATTCCAACGACTTAATGATTTTTCTTCTAATAACTCTTTTGTTTTTTGGATAAGATCATCTTCTGTTTTGACAATTGGTCCAGGTACTTTTTGATAGGCAAAGTACGCTCCACGCTCCTTCTCATATTGTTCTTCATCATAAGCATAAAAGAGCATTGGTTTTTGTAAGACACTATAATCAAAAAAGACTGAGCTATAATCGGTAATCAAAAGATCACTGATGACATATAAATCATTAATTTCTGGATATTCGCTAACATCATAAACCCCATCCACTGAAATTTCTAAGTCTTGATGGATTAAATAATGCAGGCGTAATAAAAGAACAACCTCTTCTCCTAACGCAGTTTTTACCTTTTCAATTGAAAATGGAAAGGCAAAGGAATAATTTCCTTGTCCTTGGTTTTCACTATCACGCCAAGTAGGAGCATAGAGAACCACCTTCTTCTCTTTTGGAATCCCTAATTGTTCTTTGATTTCTTTTGCTTGTTTTTCTTTTTCTAAAAGCGCTTGGATTCTTGGGTATCCTGTTAACATGATTTTTTCAGCTGGTAAAGCAAATGCACTTTGGAAACAAGCAAAAGCGTATTCATTAGGAGCAATTAAGCGATCCCACTTTTGCACATCTTGTAAAAACTCTTGGTAATATTCTTTTGTATTCACTCCTGCTAAGTGAACACTTTCAATATCCAAACCTAATTTTTTCCAAGGAGTACCATGCCAAGTTTGCAGTAAATACGTATGTCGAGGCGGCTTTTTCCAAGGAACAAGACGAGTATTGTATACCCAATATTGTGCTCGAGCTTGTACCCAAAGGGCAGACAAGCTATTATTCACGACATACGGCAAGTTTTGTTCTTTAAAGACAGATTCATAACCTTTTTTCACATTCCAAATACAACGATATTCTGGATGATTCTTTATCATATAATCATATAATGCTTTTGGATTATCCGTCGCTTTTTCTCCATAAAAGCTTTCAAAACAGATTGTTTTTGTTTTTGGTAAAACTCCTACAAGAGTAAACAAAATTTCATATCCTTTGTGTGCCCAAAGAGAAAGATAAGGTTGAATATAGCTTTCATTTCTTGGAGTAGCAGCATAAGTAGCTAATTTTTCTCCCCATTGTGTGAAATAGGTTGGTGTAATCTTTTTCTCTTCTCTACTTGGAACGATATATTGTACGTTCATCTTCTTAATAATGGATGGAATTTCTCCGGGTACAACCTTTGGATAATTTCCTTCTTGATTCACTAAATAAAGCGGTTTAGCTAGCAGAGAAAATGTATCTAAAACTCTTTCTTCTTTAGCAAAAATTACATCACATAAAACACCAATTTCTTCTACCGTAAACTGATGAGCGGACCATTGATTATCTGAAATTTCTTCTACAAAAGAAACAATGTATTGATAGTCTTTAGAATAAGGAACTTTTCTTAACGTATCTTGATCTAATAATAGTCCAATTACTTTTTTCTTTGGATCTAGTCCATAGTTTTGTTTCCATTCCTTTTTCTTTGTGGAATAATACATTTCTTCTGCCCAAGGGAATCCGATTGCGTGAACTTCTCCATTATAGCCCACTTCTTTTTTCCATTGCTCTCCTTGCGCTTGATTTTCTACGAACCAATGTTTTGCTCGATTGAATTGTTTCTTCTCTTCTTTTTGATCTTTAATTTTTCCTCTTGTTCTTAATGGAGCATTCATCCATTGAGCAGTTACTTGTCCTTTTTTCAAGCGATAATAAGAAGGAAGTGTACACTCACTAATCAAATATTTACTTTGTGCTAGTGCTTGAATATAAGATTTTGTTCCCACAACGATATCTTTTGAAAGATAACTAGCACGAACTCCTTTAGGTAAAGCAACTTGTACTTTCCATCCGTCATCTTCTAAGCTAGAAACAAGATGAGCTAGACCAACACTATCTCTTTTGGCTTGTAAAAGCACTTGATTTTTTAATTTCTTTTTCTGAGCAATAAAAAATTGTAAAGCAGGAAAAGCACTTCTTACTTGTCTTTCTTCCTTTTCAATTCGGTTTGAAAACCAAGTGATTTCCTCTGTTTGTTCTTGTTTTCCGACATGTTGGATTGGTGAAAGTATCCATTCTCCTTGCCACTCATAAAGATAATAAGGCTGATACAATCCATCTGCTAGTGCTTGCAATTTTTCTTTTGTTATTTCTTCTGCTTTTGCATAACGTTCCAAGACATGATTTTTTTCATCCCATAACACCCAACCTTTACGTTGAGCAGGTAAATACATCGCGCCTTTTGAACCTACAATGGTTGTTTTCACTGTTTTTTCTAGATGTAAATATCCTTGATGATTTTTCCATTCATATTGTTGGCAATCATCTTCCCAAGCTCCATTACCATCTAAATGAACTGCCTGTACTTTTCCTTGAATAAAGGCAAATACATCTGTCCATTGATGCTCATTTCCTTTTTCTATCGGTTGAATTTTTCCTTCTTTTGTGGCCCCAAAAAGATCTTTTTTCGCTATTGTTTTTATATTCTTTCCAGTCAAAGGAACTTCCCAACGACCACCATAAGAGGAAGTTTGCCATAGGCCATCTTGAAACTCTACGCTTTGTTCATTTTGTAGACGCAACGGATGATAACCTAAACTCCATTGCCATTTCCAATCTTGGCTCTTCATTTCTTCTGTTTTTGGTAAAACAAAAGAAATTTGCCATCCACCTTTTACTTTTTGACTCTTCACTTTAGTGGGAAAAAGAACTTCTTTATCATTTTGTAAAGACACACGGAAAATCGCTTGTTTTACAGATAATCCTAGGTCATTTTCAATAAATCCTTGATATAAAATTCCTTCTTCTACTTTTTTGGCCGTTAAAAATAAAGAAAATGGCCAAAGAGTTGTATCTAATTTTTGACGATAATAAAGCGGTAAAGCTTGGGGCTGATAACGCATTTCTTTTGTTACATAGTATTTCCAGAATAGATAGCCTTCCTTTGGCTGCTGTAGCTCTTGCCACAATAATTGAGCCCAAGGATGAGAAAACTGAGTGGCTTCTTCTTTTTCAAACCAAGAAATCCATTGTTTTCTATATTTTTGGTATTCTACAAATGATAAATCTTTTGGTAGTTGTTCAAAAAATTGTACAAAATATGTCTCTTGAATCCAAGATAATAAAATCTCATGCCATTCTGGACGTACTTTGGCAATCGTTAAAATATGATGGAAAGAAGAAAGCCATCTCATTTCTTGTACTGGAAAAGCTTCTTTTTTCGCTTTACTTTGACAAGTAGAAATACGATCTGCTGCTAACAAAGTAATCCAATGGAAACACCAGCTCGCTTCTTTACTATTTAAAAAACGAAAAGAAAAACGATCTAAAAATTCTTTTCGATAAATTTGAGTTGATAAAGAGAGTTGCGTAAACTGTTCTAAGCGTTCTTCTAAATTTTGATCTCTTTTTGTTGCTTTTGCGCTTAGCGTAATTTCACTTTCCGCAATCTCTGCTTGTATCCATAAAGGAAAATATTGTGGAATCGTATCAGTAAAGGATAAAAAGCAAACATATTTTCCTTTTGCTTGTGCTAATCCTTGATTCCAACCTGCATTTATTGTGTCTGCAGAAGAAAGAAGGACCTCAACTCTTTCTTCTTTTTCCTTCCATTCATTCATCTTTTCTTGACTTCGATCCGTTGAATGTAAGTCCACCAACAATATTTCTGTAATCACATCTTGACTTTGTAATTGCGATAGAACAGAGTCAATCTTTGTTTCTTGATTTTTTCCTGCTAGTACTATCGTTAGCCCTTCTTGTTTTAACACAGTAAACGAAACTCCTTTCTCTTTTAGATACAAAAAAAGGGCACATGCCCCGACATACTTAGTGCTGCTTCCTTCCGGACCTGACACAATTCATAAGCGGAACATTGCCCATCGATATTATAACAAATCTTTTTGTTGTTGCCTAGCTCTTTTTTCTTCTTTTTTTCTTTTTCGCAAAGCACGGAAAAAATCTTGCAGTTGTTTTTGACACGCCTCTTCACAAATATGTCCTTCAACAATGTCACAACAATGATTAAATCGGTCATCTTGTAATAATTGATAAAAGGTACCTGCAGTCCCTCCTTTTGGATCATAGGCTCCAAAATAGACTTCAGGAATCCTTGATTGTAAAATCGCACCACTACACATCGGACAAGGCTCTAAAGTAACAAATAACTGACAATCTTCCAAGCGCCAATTATCTAAATTTTTACAAGCTTCTTGAATCGCTAACATTTCTGCGTGCGTAGTTGCATCATGACTTGTTTCTCTTAAATTATGACCTCGACCAATAATTTCTCCTTCTTTTACCACAATAGCGCCAATCGGAACTTCCGCTTTATCTGCAGCTTTCTGCGCTTCTTCTAGCGCTTTTTCCATCCAATATTCTTTTTCTCTTTCTTCCATCGTATTATCCTTCCATTCTACTATTTTTATTGTAAGAAGGATTCTACTTTGTGGCAAGATAAACTCTTAGAAATATAAACTCGTAATGATTAAACCTGTACCAAAAAGAAGAACAAAAAGAACAACTGGCCAAACAAAGCGTAACCAATGACTATAACGCATATCTAACATTTGTAATGTCGCCATAACAAGACCTGTTGGCGCTAAAAATAGCATTGCATATTGACCAAATTGATAAGCCATTACTACAGCAAAGCGAGGAATATGAACCGTTTCTGCTAAAGGAGCAAAAATAGGCATTGCTAGAACAGCCAATCCAGAAGAAGAAGGAACAATAAATCCTAAAATAAAGAAGATAAAAACTAAAACGATGATAAATAAAGTACCATTCATTCCTTGAACTAATTTAGAAGCTTCATATAGAATCGTATCTGAAATATAGCCTTTTGTTAAAATCAAATTGATACCACGAGCTAACCCAATGATTAAAGAAACTCCTACTAAACTAGAAGCGCCATTAACAAAAGCATCAATCACTTGTTTTTCACTCAAACTATGTTTTCCAAGTCCAACTAAGAGCATCATAATAATAGCCAAAGTTAAAAAGGACGCTGCCATTTGAGGGAACCACCAACCTTTTTTCATCACACCCCAAATCATTAGAGGAAATGCGATTACAAAAAGCGTTAAAATAATTTTTCTTTTCCAAGTAAATACAGGAACATTATCTTCATCTAAGACTGCCCATTGTGCATCGAATTTTTCTCGGTCCTCATAAGAATAGGAAAACTCAGGGTTAGCCTTAATTTTTTTAGCATACCAATATAAATAACCAAGAACAAAAAGTGTTGCAACCGCACAACCTAAAATACGCCAATTCAACCCTTCTGTAAAATTGATCCCTGCCGCATTAGAAGCAATCACGGCTGAAAATGGGTTAATGGTTGAAAAACATGTCCCGATGGAACTGGCTAAAAAGATTGCTCCAACACAAATGATTGAATCATACCCCATTGCAATAAAAATTGGCACTAAAATAGGATAAAAAGCAACGGCTTCTTCTTCAATTCCACAAAAAGTTCCACCAAGAGCCATTAAAATTGCTACTAGGGCAATCAATAAAAATTCTTTTCCTTTTGTTTTCTTTGTTAGTGCACTAAGACCAGACTCAAAAGCTCCACTGGCTTTTACTACTCCAATCATTCCTCCTAAAACCAAAATAAAGACCATAATATCTACTGCTTCAATAGTTCCTTGAACCATATCTGTAGCAAAGGACAAAAAACTTTCTGGTTTTTGTTTGACTCTTTTATAAGTATTAGGGATGGAGACTGGTTTTTGAATCGCACCAGAAGTGAACTGATGAATATCAATTTTCAATCCTAGTTGATCTAATGTCTTTTGTGTGGCAGGTAAGTTTTTTTCTTTTCCGTGTGAATCAACAAACAATAAATCGTGACTTTCTGCTTGATAAGAGACTTTATCATAGCTTCCAGCAGGGACAAACCAAGTAAGCAAAATGGATAGTAACGTTAAAATAAACAAAATGGTAAAAGCACCCGGCATCTTTAAACTTCTCTTTTTCATAAAAAAACTTCCTTTCTATAAGAAAAACAAAAGTAACCTTAATATTATTTTAAACCTAAATTAGTGCTTTTAACGTAATTCAATTCACATTTTGCTTATTTTTATAAAGAAAATAAAAAAAGATACTCGTAATCTTTATTACGAGTATCTTCTCTTTCTTACATATATAACATTTTGAATAATGCTACGGCAACAATACTTGCTAAAATTGGCATTACTACTGGTACCCAAGCATAATCCCAATGAGAACTTCCTTTATGTTTTAAAGGTAACACTTGGTGTAAAATACGTGGAGCTAAGTCACGAGCAGGGTTTAACGCTGGACCTGTTAATCCACCTAGTGATAAAACAAGAGCTAAAACTAAAAATCCTAGCGCAAAGTGTGCAGTTCCTTGATTATCTTGGAAGAAAGCAGCCTTAGTAATTCCTAAAGCAGCAAAGAATAAGATAAATGATCCAACAAATTCAGAGAACACACCGTTCCAAGTGCTATTTGCAGCTGGAGTTGTTGCAAATGGTGCAAAAACTAACTCTGAGTTTTCTGTTTTATCAAAGAATGGTTTGAAACCAACATAAACTAAGAATTGTCCGATAAATGCACCTAAAAATTGAGCGCAGACATAAGGTAATACTTCGTTCCATGGGAATAAACCACTTACTGCTAATCCAATCGTAAAGGCTGGATTGATATGGTTCCCACTAATACCACCAAAAATCATTGCTGGTAACATAACCGCACATCCATAACCAATAGCGATTAATAACCAACCTGTCTTATGTCCTTTTGTTCCTGTTAATTCTGCGTTTGCTACAGAACCATTTCCGATTAATACCATTAAAGCTGTAGCAATAATTTCAGAGATTACACGAACAGATAATGAAAAATCTGCTTCCATTTTCTTCCTCCAATAAAATATTTTTTATAATAATTGCATATGATTTGACTTTTTTATTTTATGGTATTATGAACATTTTGTCCATACTTTTTCATATTTTCAGAAAATAAATCAAGAAATAAAAAAAAGAGAAGACTAGCCTTCTCTTCTCTCTCAACGTTTATAACGACAAATATCACTTGCTTTCTATTATACATAATTTTCATGAAAAAGAAACAATTTTATTTTTTCTTTCATTTATATAGAGGTGGATAGAAAAAACTATCATTGCTTTTTTAAAGAAATATGATATAATCAAGAGCGTGTAAAATAATGCAGCTAAAAAACAGTATCGCGTCAACAGTTTATTGCCTATATGGTTCAATTGTGTACCCCGGCTGCAACGGTGAAGATTGAAGAATAAACTGAACGTATATGAAGTTTTTACTTATTATTTTACTCCAAAAAATACATTTATATTATTGGAGGAATTTAACTATGTCTCGTTATACAGGACCAAGTTGGAAAAAATCTCGTCGTTTAGGTATCTCATTATCAGGTACTGGTAAAGAATTAGCACGTCGCCCTTATGCACCAGGTCAACATGGACCAAACAACCGTGCTAAATTATCTGAATACGGATTACAATTAAACGAAAAACAAAAATTACGTAACATGTATGGTATGAATGAACGTCAATTCCGTAACTTATTCATCCAAGCTGGTAAAATCAAAGAAGGTAAACACGGTGTTAACTTCATGGTTTTATTAGAACAACGTTTAGATAACGTAGTTTACCGTTTAGGACTTGCTTCTACTCGTCGTCAAGCTCGTCAATTCGTTAACCATGGTCATATCTTAGTAGATGGTAAACGTGTAGATATCCCTTCATACCACGTTGAAGTTGGTCAAGTGATCTCTGTTCGTGAAAAATCTCAAAACATGGTAGCAATGAAAGAAGCTATGGAATCAATCGTTGGACGTCCAGCATTCGTTTCATTTGACGAAGATAAAATGGAAGGTAGCTTAACTCGTTTACCAGAACGTGATGAGTTATACCCAGAAATCGACGAATCATTAATCGTTGAATTCTACAACAAAAAACTTTAAGATATCTTTTCTGCGATATCTTTTGGATTTTATGCAAAAAGCACTCTTTATCGAGTGCTTTTTTTGTATAAAAAAACCGATGCCAAAGACATCGGTTTTTCTTTTGATATTTTTAATAGCGTAAAACAAAAGCTTCCCAAATATATTGAATTCCAAACCACATAAAGAATAAAGAAACAAGATAACAACACACTACACTAGAAGCTACTGGGTTCATAAACAACCAAACGCCTAAGAAAATTCCTAAAAGACTAGCAATTAAAGTGAACCAATAATATCCTTTACCGACTAAACGAGCAAAATCTAGTAGGAATAAATTGTCTACCGAATCGATCACAAACCAAAAAGCAAAGATATATGGTAAAACTTCTATACCAAAAGAGATATTGAAGAGTAATACTACTCCCAATACAATAAGAAGGATTCCCATTACTAAAGAAACCCAATGTTTATTTTCAATTCCTAATTGTTTATGTAGTTGATGACGGAAGAAAAGTTCCAACACACCTTCGACAATCGCCACTATTGCTACATAAATGACAATCCATTCTAAACTAAAACTTGGATTGATCAATAATATAAAAGACACCACCAAAAATAGAATCCCAACAATGAGACTCATCCAATTAAATCTTCTCTTTTCCATTTTTCTCCCTCCTCTCTTCTATTATACCGAAGATAGAATTCATCTCTCAAACAATAACTCTTTTTCTTTTTTGGGTAATTTTGAGCAAAATAAACTCATTTTTTGTGGTTTTCTATTATAATGAAGAAAGAGAGAATAAAGGAGGAAATAATTATGTTTCAATTACCAGATTTACCTTACGCTTATGATGCATTAGAACCTATCATTGATGAACAAACTATGCATTTACATCATGACATGCACCATCAAGCTTACGTGAACAATTTAAACGCAGCCTTAGAAAAACATCCTGCGTTACAAAATAAATCTTTAAACGAATTAATGAGTGATATCCAAGCTTTACCAGAAGATATCCGCACTGCAGTTCGTAATAACGGTGGAGGTCACTTCAACCATTGCTTCTTATGGCAAGAAATGACTCCAGAAAAATTAGTAAAAGATCCAATGGATTTCCGTATCGGTAAAGCGATTGTTGAAGCTTTTGGCTCTTTTGAAAACTTCCAAGATGAATTTACAAAAGCAGCAATGGCTCGCTTTGGTTCAGGATTTGCTTGGTTAGTTGTAAATAAAAACAAAGAATTAGAAGTAATTTCTACACCAAATCAAGATACTCCATTAGATGGTGGTTATACTCCAATTATGGCGATTGACGTTTGGGAACATGCTTATTACTTAAAATACAACAATCGTCGTAAAGAATATGTTGATGCTTTCTGGAAAGTATTAAACTGGGACTTCATCAACGATAACTACGATCGTGCAATGGAAAAATAGTAAAAGAGATAGTTGGGAAGAATTTTCTTCCCTATCCTTTCCATTCAAAAATGATATTCTATAAAAGCCCAAACATTTAATGTTTGGGTTTTTTATTACAAAAAAAACTCCTAAAAGCTCATCACTGCTTTTAGGAGTTCTATTATTTTTAAATGATAAATTAGCGAATACCACGCATTTTACGTTTCATCCATGGAGAAAGTAATAATACGACAACTGCTAATACGATTGCTAAAGCACCTAGGAAACCGAAATATTTAGATTCAGACCATAAGTTATATAAACGTACTAACTGAGCGTTTACCCCTTGCGCTGTCGCTGAAGCTAAGAACCACATAGATAACATTTGTGACTCAAACGCTTGTGGAGCTAATTTTACAGAAACACTTGATCCAACTGGAGACAAGCATAATTCTCCAAGTACGCATAAAATAAAGGAAGCAACTAACCACATTGGGTTAATTAATGTATCTGATTTCATTCCCATTGTTGGAATTACCATTAATAAGAAAGATAATCCAGCAAATAATAATCCTAAACTAAATTTAACCGGAGTAGATGGTTGACGTTTACCCATTTTTGCCCAAATCATTGATAAGACAGGAGCTAATAATACAATAAATAATGGGTTAATAGATTGGAAGAACGCAGCTGGAATTGTATAGTTAATTCCTAAAATTCCTTCCAAGTTTCGTTGTGTATTTGTATCTGCAAAGGCACCTAAAATAGAAGAACCTTGTTCTTGGATAGACCAAAACATTACTGCAGATAAGAATAACGGAATATAAGCTAACAGACGAGATTTTTCTTCTGTTGTTGTCTTATGACTACGATACATCATTGTGAAGTAGTATACTGGGATAACAATTCCTAAGAATGTAATCAAGTATGAGAAATTATCAAAAGTTAATTGGTTTGTCATATAAGCAACTCCTGCTAAGGCAGCTAAAATCACAACCCAAATACTTACAATCTTAATCACACGTTTTTTCTCTTCTGGGCTCAATGGGTTTGGTACGTCTTTTCCGACTAACCCTAAAGATTTTTTACTATATAGCATATACCCTAATAGAGCTAACGCCATCCCAACAGCAGCAGCACCGAATCCCATATGGAATCCATATTTTGTTTGTAATTGTCCAACGACTAATGGAGCAACTAATGCACCCATGTTTACTGACATATAGAAAATAGTGAATCCATTATCCATACGTTCGTCGTCTTTACGATATAATCCACCAACTACGTTTGAAATATTAGGCTTCATTAAGCCTGTACCAACAATAATTAACAACATTGAGACTAAAAATAATGGAATCCCACCGCTTGGAATTGCTAAAACAATATGTCCAAACATAATTAAAATTGCGCCATAGAATAATGCAGAACGGGATCCAATTAAACGGTCAGCAACCCAACCACCCATGATACCTGTCATATAGATCAAAGCACCATATAAAGACATAATGGATTGTGCCATTCCTTTTTCTAGTCCTAATCCACCACTCGCAACTGCTGTATACATGAAGTATAGTAAAATTGCGCGCATCCCATAGTAACTAAATCGTTCCCAAAACTCGATAAAGAATAAGTTTCCTAATCCTTTTGGATGACCGAAAAAGCCCGTCTGGGGAACGCTTTCTACCATCTCTTCTCTTGTGTACCTAGCCATAAAATCAACTCTTTTCTAAAATTTTGTATTTTTGATAGTGTACCAAATTGAATTCTTATTTGTCAAATAAAAAATAAAATATCTTTAAAACAAATTAAAATCACAAACTATAACAGCTATATTTCTTTTCAAAAAAACAAAATCTATTCTTTTATGCATAGGATTTTTCTACTTTTAAGTCTCTTTTTCATCCTTTAATTTACGTTTTTTATTTTTCACAAAAAAATCACTCTCAAAAGTATTTTTTACTTCCAAGAGTGATTGTGAAATTTATCTTTTATAAATGACTATTATGTTTATCATTCGTTTGAGTTGTAGCAATAGTAATACATTCATTATTTAATGTTGTAAACTGTTTTCTAGCCCAAGTAGCTTGGTTATCATTACATTTTGTTAAATAAGTAGCTAAATTCCCTTTATAAGATTTTGCTTTTTTATCATTAGCTGCCAAATTCTTTTCTAATTTTGCTTGAACTTTTTCTTTTACTGGTAAAATATGATCTTTATAAAGAGCATTATGATAAGTAGTTCCCATTAAAGTAGTTAATTTATAAGTCCAGTAAGCAGAATCTGTACTATAAGTACCATTTCCTTTTTGATAAGCTTTAGGTGTACCTTTAATATCTGTATAGAATGGAACATAAACACTAGTTGATGGAGAAGCCATAGCCATCCATTGAATTCCTGTTAATGATTTCTTTTGATTTGGACGTAATTGTAAAATATGGGATTCTACATTAGTTGCAACATTAATGGCACGGTAGCCTCCTTTATTTTCACCCATAGTATCATATTTTGTACCATCAAAATGATCTCCTAAAACACGGCCTACTTTATCAATCGTAATCTTTTCATCTGGCTTCATAAATGTCTTCCATTGATGACTAGTAATCTTTTGTTTTTTTGAAGGAGTCAAAAGACGTTGACCTGCCCAAATACGTGGATAATTGTATTTAGCATCTTCTTTATCATCTGTACCAAAAGCTTTAGCAAAATTTAGCTTACCATCTTTTAATAGATGATGTTTTTTAGCAAATTTTGGCAATGATTTTGAATACATGAAGTTTTTATGATCTTTAAAATTAATATTTCCTAGTACTAATTTATTAGGAATTACTGCATAAGTATTACTTGGGACACGTTGAGCTACCCATTGATGACCAGAACCAATTTCCATATACCAAATTTCATTTTTATCCGAGAAAATAATACCATTTGGAGCTGTGCTTCCTTTTTCTTCTACGATTTTACCTAAACGTTCCACTCCTTCTTTTGGTGAATGAATATAAGGTAAAACGACATTTAACATAGAAGCTTCATCAATCCCATCTTTGACGAAAGGATCAATTTTTTGAATTTTATCATTTGTTTTTGCAGATTCTGTTGCACTCATCGCAACATTTTTTTCATTAATGCCACCTTCTAAAAAATAACCTTCTTTTTCATTATAGTCTGGCATTCCAGTGTAACGTAATGCTTTTTTAGGAATTGGGTAATGAAATTTGTTGATATTTGCATGGAATTCTTTTTGTTTGTTTGTCTTTGCTGGATAAACTTTAAAATATTTCGCATGGTGAGTAGATACATCTTCATTACGAGCAATCATGGTTGACCCATCTTTTGTTGCTTGATTTCCCACAACCACGGTTGTACAAGCTTGTGCTTTTTGCATACCTAGTAAACTTAACCCTAATCCAACACCATATAACCATTTTCTATTCATTATTCTTCCTCCTCTTAAGAAAACGTTTACATTTTGTATTATACTCCTTTTTTTTCATTAAAAAAGTTATTTATCTAACAAAAAAAATCCTTAAAGAGTAAATCTTCAAGGATTTTCTTTTATATATTATTTTACTTCTCCGCCACAACCATAGTCTCCATGTTTCATATCACGGATAATAACATGGATACGTTCTTTTGGTACATCTGCATCTTTGGATACAACTTCTGTAATATCTTCAATTAATGCTTTCTTTTGTTCTGGAGTTCTTCCTTCTAATAATTCTACATGAATAAATGGCATACTTTTTCTCCTTTTTTATTTTTATTATACTCTAAGTTCTACATTCTCGTAAGTGATTTTTGTTATAATATAAGGGAATAAAATAAAGGCAGGAGAAGTTTATGAAAGACGTGCAAGATTACTTAGAAAAAGGAATGTACGGTGGTCCTCAAATCAAACCTGATGAAAAGCGTCGCTATTTAGGGAATTTTTTAGAACGTTGCTACTTGTATGTGGAAAACAAAGATCAAAAAGCAGACAATTTATGGGAACAATTAGAAGATACACTACAAAAAAATGAAGGTACGCTTTATATTCACCAACAAATTCCAACAACGATACAAGATCGTTGTATTCAATTAGCACAAAAATATCAGCGTCCATTTACTATGGTGAATGGCTTACCTCTAGCCGATGACACAGTTATTTTAGTCTATGCTGCTAAAGAAGCCGTCCATGTAGAAAATCCTTGTTTCCAAGCAAAGGAAAAACAAGAACAATCTTTATCTACCAAAGAGCATCCCTCTTTTTGGCAACGACTATTTCATAAAAAATAAAAAGAACCCTCAAAAGAGAGCTCATCTTTTGAGGGTTTTATTTACGATATTCTTTTAATTGTGGAATTTCTTTTTCAATAAAAGCTTGGACTTTTTCTGGCTCTTCAATAATTTTCCATTCATCAATATCAATTTTTAATTTAGGACCTTGATATTGCTCATACCAAGCGCAATAGGCATCATATAAGGTTTTATAATATTCATAACGATGACACCCTTCTTCTAATTGTTCATAATCACGATTTCTTTCCTTAATACGTTCTAGAATCGTTTCAAAACTTCCTTCTAGATAAATTAAGTAATCAATCGGCTCTTCCTCTGCTTCTTGTTCCAAAAAATGAATGAACTTTTGTAAAATATCTTGATATAACTGATATTCAACGTCTTTCATATATTCCATTTTTTGGAAAGTCGCTGCGTATACTTCATCTTCATAAATCGAACGATCTAAGATGAAATCTCCTTCTTGTAGCGCTCGCTTCATTCCTTCAAAACGATCATTTAAGAAAAATAATTGTAGTTGAAATCCCCATTCTTTTGGTTCATGATAAAATTTCTCTAACAACCAGTTTTCTTTTACTGCTTCCCATAATGGTTCTAATTGATACCATTTTGCTAATTGATTTGTATATGTTGTTTTTCCAGCACCCATCATGCCAGCCACTACAATGTTCATAGTTCCACCTATCATTCGTTTATTTTTTAATCACAAAGTTTATTGTATTCTTTTCCTTTAAGATACGCAACGAATAAAAGATAGTTCTTAAAGAATAAACAAATATTGTTCGTTATACACGAACAAAAAGAAAAAAGTAGTTCATAAAAGAACTACTTTTTTCCCTTTTTCTATTATTTTAAATCATCTAAAACGTCTTGTTCCCATGAATCTTTTTTCGCTTTATCAATTAAAATAGGAACAATTACTAAAATAACAGTTAAAATCACAATCATGATAGATTGCTTAATATCTGATGCAAATAAAGTAGCAAAGATAACTACTGCAATCCCAAATAATAAAGCACCTGCCACAGTAAATGCTAATCCATTTCCTTTTTTACCAATACGATATGGACGTTCTGCATTAGGTTGAGATTTTCTTAATTTAATTAAAGCTAATGCAATTAATACATACACAATAGCATATAAAATTGTTGTTGTATTTGTTAATGTTAAGAATACACCATTTACATCATCCATAAATCCATACATTAGTGCAAATAAAGAAATACAGATAGTTTGAGTTAATACTACATTCTTAGATACACCATATTTATTTTGACGATAAAAATGCCATTTAGGTGGTAATTGACCAGCTTTTGCTACTTGGATCATAGTTTGACCTGGTCCTGTTACCCATGCAGACAATTGAATTAATACTCCAATTACAACTAAGAAACTAAATACATTTGCAATCCATGTTGGTAAGTGTAACACATTACAATATAATAAAATAGGTTGTGTAATATTTGATAATTCAATGTGTCCACTTGGAACAATATTAGCAACAAAAATAGAGTTAACAATATTCATTAAAATTAAACCTAATAATGCAATTAAAATACCTTTAGAGTAATTTTTTTCTGCATCATGTAAACGTGGAATATATACAGATGATAATTCAATACCTACAAAAACAAAAGCAATTGCTGCGAAATATTGTAATGATTGTGCATCATGTGGAATTAATTTATCAAAAGAGAATGCTCCTAATGTGCTAGAAGGATTGATTCCTGTTTTAAATGTAGCTGCAGCACCCATTACCATTAAGATAACAATAGGAATATAAACTCCTAACCAGACACCTAATTGACCACCAATTTTAGCCATATCAAATTTTAAGTTAAGAATTGTAATAATCCAATAACATACTAAAATACAAGCTAATACGAAATAATGATTTGTGCCTAATTCAGCATTCCCAATTGTATTACCGATTAATGGCCCAATTGTTGAAGCTACCATTACCATACCAGGAAACATTTGTACCCATAGTAACCAAGAAGTTACAAATCCCCAACGATTACCTAGTGCAGAAGATACCCATAACTGTGGACCTCCATCACCTTGTAACATTGTACCTAATTCACCTGAAATTAAAGCAACAGGTAAAGCAAAGAAAATAACTGCGAATAACATATATGTAATTTGAGCCCAACCTGTAGCTGCAATAGAAGGGATACTTCTAACAGTAGCACATAATGCCATAGTCATACCGACGAAAGTACCCAATGTAATATTTTTAGAAGTTTTTTGTCCGTCTTCCATGTTTTAAACTTTCTCCTTCCTTAGTTTATAAAATCTAACAAAGAAAGTACTTAATAAAATAAGCACTTTCTTTATTAGCAATTAGAAATTATTTTTCAGATAAAATGATTTCTTCTAAGTATTCTTGTAAAGCCTTTTTAATCTTAGGAGCAAAATATTCAAAATTATCTGCTTTATTCATATATGGAGTCATAACAGAAGAACGAATAACTGTAACTTTACCTTCTTTATTCCATTCTTCTTCACTAAATCCTAATCCTTTAACAAAAGTTAATGGACTATTGCCATAATCTGGAATTGCAAAATCTGTATGAGATACAATATATTCTTTAGAATATAAGTTTCCAGTCACATAAGAAGCATGATCATATAAGTCATGATTTAATTTATTCATATCTGCTAAAGAATCATTTCCTTTTTCTTTAACAACATAATCAACCATATTAAAATCTGGTGAAACTAATGGATGAACTTCAATTGTATGTCCATCAATATCAAATGATAAATCTTTCAAGAAATCATAATATCGATGTGAACTTTCAATAGAAGCTCCGATTAATTTACCATATCCTTTATAATTTAAAGGTAATGTTCTATGAGCTGCCCATACAGAAGCGGCTGTAGCACCAGCTTTAGAACCTTCTAAGATATATGCACCTAGTAATGCCGGAATATCTGCACCTTTTTCAAATACATAGGTAGCAAAATAAGAAATTACATCACGCATACGAATATCTTTGATTGCAATTCCACCAGCTGAATATGGAATGTACCCCATTTTATGTGGGTCAATTGTCACAGAATCCGCATCTTTAATTGCTTCATATGCTTTATAAACATCTTCTTTGATATATTGTTTATTTTCTGTAAATACGCCAGCTTCATAATATTTTTCAGGTAATTCTTCATAAGGGATGAATTCATTATCTTCATCTAAGAATAATGCACGGCCATATCCACCATAGGCAGCATCTACGTGTACGTACATTGCAATTCCTTCTTCTGCTAATTTATCACGTAAAGCAATTACTTCATGAACATTATCTACTGCACCTTCTTCAGTAGAACCAACAACGGCAACTACACCAAGTACTGGAATTTCTTTATCAGATAATTCACGAATTTGTTTTTCTAAAGCAGCTACGTCCATACGATAATCTTCATTAACTGGAACTGGAATTACTTGATCCAATCCAATACCAATAATATCTGCTGCTTTTAACCAAGAATAATGTTTAGTTTGTGGAACAAACCATTTTCCAAGTTTATCTAAGTTCTCTCCTCCACGTGCAGAACGAGATTTTAATTCATCAACCTTATCTTCTTCTCCTGCTTTTTCAAATAAATCCATGATTTCTTTTGTAGATAAGTTTAATAATTCCCATTCTGTTTTTCCTTCTACTAATTCAGGACAAACTTCACGCATTGCTAATGGTAAAGATTTAATATTACGAGCATACCAAAGTCCTTCTAAGTTCGCGATTGAACCATCAGCACAGATATGTCCCCAACCATTTTTATATCCCATTAGTTTAGCAAAATCCATACCTACTTCTTCTTCCATTTGAGATGTAGCAGGTGATGATTCATAAGCTACGTTATTACCATTCCATAACATAGCATAAGTATATGCTAAGATAGATGGCATTAACGTTTCAGAGTTCATGTGACCCCAATATCGGCCAGCTGAATGCCATGGAACTGATTCTGTACGTAAACGATTTGAAACTTCAGCTAAAACTTCTTTCATGTGGTTAGTTGTTTGTTTATAATCTTCAGATGTTTTTTCTTCTTCAGAAATAATATTTTTATCAGAAGGAATATAATTTCTTCTCCAACCAATATGTTCATCAATTAATTGGTTCATTAATTCTTTAAATGTTTCGCCATTTTCAGCTTTATCACCAATAAATAATGCATCAATGTTTAAATTTTTATCCATGATAATATCTCCTTTATTTAATAATTTTTGCAATATAATATTTTTTCTTTCCTTTTCTAATAATTAGATATTCACCATCATAATTATCGTTAGGATTGATAACACTATTAACATCTGTATTTCGGCGCCCATTGATATAAATTGCACCGTTTTCAATATCTTCTCTTGCTTGACGTTTTGATGGTTCAATTCCTGTATTAACTAGTAAATCAACAATATTTACTAGTGAGTTTGAAATAGAAACATGATCTTCATGTGCAAAAACATCATCAATTTCTTCTTTAGATAGTTTTTCAACTTCACCTTTAAACAAAAGATGTGATAATTTTTCAGCATTTTC